>JAIRKN010000014.1 GCA_031260095.1 Tannerella sp.
CTCGGAATTTGCGTAAGTTCGTAAAAATATCCCCACACCGGCTGAGGAGTAAGTGTCCTGATTTCTGTTGCCATGATTTTCTGTTTTTAAAAGCTCAACATATTTTTTTAAAGGTCAAAGTTAATCATTTTATTTAAATTATACTGTACCTGGCATAACTTTGTCAAAGTCACTCCGGATATTGCTTCAGGCTACGCCTTTGCCTTTATGACAGAAGCGCGCACCGCGTAATGACACGCGCCTACCCTGCAATTGTGAACCTGCTCCTTGCCTTTATCATGATGATACCTGCTTTGCCACAACCTGCAGGAGAAAAAAACATAGTGTCATTTTTCATTTGCAACCTGTGGAAGAAAAAATTTACTATGTGTTTTTTTTTCGAACCTCGGAGAGAAAAATTCACAGTGAGGTTTTTCCGCCCGAACTTCGGAGGGGGTATTTATCTACTCCGACTTTTTCTCTTTGTTGGCAACAGGCAACGCTATGATACCAACCAGACCGGTCAGGATCACCCATACGGTTTGTATGGCAAATACCACCATGGCAAAGGCTCCGGCATCAGACTTATCCGCTCCGAAGGCCACCAATGTGGATATAACCATAAAATGCCAGACGCCGATTCCACCCTGAACGGGTACAGCTATTCCTATGCTACTCATGGCAAATGCGATCAGACCAATACGGATGCCCAGATCTTTTGTGAAATCAAAGGCGAAAAACGTAATGTAAAAATACAGAAAGTAACCGGTCCAGATCAGTGCGGTCTGTATAACGAAACGTATCTTATGCTCTATCTTCCACAGGCTCTTGAATCCTTCCCATATATTGCGGAACATCTCCGTTATTTTCTTTACTATGGACAAATGCTTCAACTTCACAAAAACAAACCAAAGTATCAATACCGAAAGAATAATCCCGGCATAGGTCCAGACGGATGAAAGCAGGGTATAAAGCGTCTTGATGATAACCGGAGGATTTTCCGCAAAGAAATTCTGAAAAAAACTGATATTAAAAATGCACAGGCATAAGGTGAGCAATGCGACTACCAGCGTGTCCATGATGCGGTCGACAAACAATGTCCCTAATAATTTTGTGAAAGGAATCTTTTCATATTTCGACATAACACCGCATCGCCAGATTTCACCTACACGGGGAAACACCATGTTTATGGCATAATTGCCCCACACGGAAAACACGGCGTTCTTTCTCTTTACACGTTTACCTAAGGCGTCAATCAACATGCTCCACCTTAATCCGCGAACCGTATTAGCCGCCAGACCAAAAAACAGGGAGAAAAGGATCATATCATAACGAACTCCTTTCTTTACCACCTGCATAATCTCGCCCAGATCCTGGTTACGATAAAGATACCATAACAAAATAACGCCTATCGCCAAAGGGAGTAATATCTGAATAGTCTTTCGGAAGATTTGTTTGAAATCCATGTGCAACTTAATTTATTATTTATATCTTTGCGCCCACAAAGATAGTCATTTATTATTAACTAAGCATAAAACAAATTGAAAACTGATGACGATCATCCGCCCGAAAAAGTCTTTAGGGCAGCATTTCCTGAAAGACTCTGGAATTGCGCAGCGTATAGCAGAAACGTTGTCCGCACATCGTGGCCTGCCGGTTTTGGAAGTAGGCCCCGGAACCGGTGTGCTTACCCGCTTTTTGATTGATGAAGGACATGACCTGTCTGTCGCGGAGATAGATTTGGATTCCGTAAAATACCTCGAACAATATTTCCCTGCACTTTCCGGACGTATTTATGTGGACGATTTTCTGAAAATGAAACTGGAAGGGCTGTACAGTACAAAATTCTGCGTCATCGGCAACTATCCGTATTATATATCCAGTCAGATCTTTTTCAAGGTGCTCGATTACAGGGAGCAGGTCGTTTGCTGTTCGGGGATGATTCAAAAGGAAGTAGCCGAACGTCTGGCGGCGCCTCCGGGCAGCAGGAGATCCGGCATATTAAGTGCACTGATACATCCCTGGTATGATGTGGAATATCTTTTCACCGTCAGCGAAAAGGTATTCGATCCTCCTCCCAGAGTAAAAAGCGCGGTCATACGCATGACGAGGAATAACCGTACCGGATTGGGTTGTGATGAAGCGCTGTATAAAAAGGTCGTCAAGACGTCGTTCAACCAGCGGCGGAAAACGTTGAGAAACTCGATGAAACCGCTGTTAGGAAAAGATTGCCCGTACTTTTCGTTATCTATCTTCGACAAAAGACCCGAACAGTTGACCGTCGAACAGTTTATCGAATTGACATTAATCACCGGTAAATATTTGAAAGAAAGATGAACTTTATTCAAATCATAAAACGAACGATTGTCAATACGAACAACTATGTATGGATTACATGGCTGTTTGCCATCCTGATATTACCCAATATCGTGGTGATGTTCTTTTCCAGCGACCTGTCCGGTAATACGGCAAAGCAGTTGGAATATTTCATCTTTTCGTCACTCGTCCTCTTTGTCCCCGTACTATTCCTCAAACTGCGGTGGTATTTCATCTTTGAAAGTATATTCATGCTATGCGCCCCGTTTGAAATAGGATATGTATGGCTCTTTAAATCTACGGTGACAGACGGTTTTATTTCATCCATATTCAATACAAATATCGGTGAAGCAACCGAGTTGCTGATGACGATGAAATGGCAATGCCTTCTCCTGTTACTCATCTGGACAGGCTATTTCATCATTGTTTTCAAAAAGATAAAAAACAATTATTTATTTACCGGCAAATTCTCGGCCGTAGCCGGCCTCACCGTTTTATTGTTCAATATTTCTATCTTCGGGAAAATCTACGCAACCGAATACAGATACAATAAATCGGAAATAAGGATAGATGATGTCGGGGAAGATTTTATAGACAACTATAAAAAAACCTATCCCTGTAACATTATCACGCTTTTGGCCAGTAAATACGACCGCCACGTGGCTTTAAAAAATATGTCCGAAAACGTCGCCTCCTTTTCCTACCGGGCTAAAAAAAGAAAGCCTCTTCACGGCCGCGAGATTTATGTCGTTATAATAGGCGAATCCGCCCGCTACGGTAATTTTTCAATCAACGGATACGAAAGGAAAACATCCCCGCGGCTGGAAGAAATAAACGGTTTGATAACTTGCAGCAATGTGTACGCCACGGCGAATGTTACGGAATTTGCCGTGCCGCTACTGCTATCAAGAGCCACTCCGCTGAATTTTGAAAACGCCTACCGGGAAAAAACATTTGCCGACGCATTCCGTGAAGCCGGTTTCCACACCGGATGGATCACGAATCAATCCGGCGATTATCCCTATATTAAACGCATCGCAAAGGATATGGATCGGGCCTTTTTCCCTTCCGACGAATTTGAAAACCTGGAAAGTTATGACCATAAACTGCTGCCCTATATCGACTCCCTGCTGGACGAAAACAGACAGAAAACCTTTCTCGTCGTACACACACTGGGCAGTCATTTCAGGTATAATTTCAGATACCCCAAGCCTTTTGAGAAGTTCACTCCGGCATTGGAGGGGACAAACAATTGTTCCATTGCTTCCGACAAAAACAGGGAACTGTTTACCAATACCTACGATAACACGATCCTGTACACAGATTACATGATCGCGGAAATAATCGACAAAGTCGCGTCTAAAGGAGCTGTCTCCGCCGTGTTATACATTTCCGACCATGCCGAAAATTTATATGATAACGAAACCGTCACCGTATTGCACGGCAGCAAAACACCTCCGCTGCCGGAAATCCATGTCCCGTTATTCATCTGGACCTCTCCCGCCTACCAAAACGCCTACCCCGGCAAACAACAGGCCCTGAAATCAAACAGAAACAAAAAAATAAGCGCCTCTAATATTTTTCATTCCATATTAGATATGGCAGACGTCCATTACCCCGGCGAACTCCCGGAAAAAAGTATCGCCTCGGATGGATTTAAAGAAGACAGCATACGATATGTTTATACTGCAAACAAAGAAATCATTCACTTTTAATAGCCGGCATCATGATTGAACTGACAAAAGAATATATAGATGATCTGAAGAAAGTCATCAACAGCAAGGACCAGAAAAAAGCATCGGAAATACTCCGCCGGCTGCATCCCGCCGATATCGCCGAACTCTACAAGGAACTCACCCTCAAAGAAGCGATCTACCTCTATCTCCTTTTAGACGGAGATAAAGCGGCGGACGTACTGATGGAACTCGAAGACGACGAACGCCGCCAACTCCTCAAGGAACTGCCCAATAAGGTGATCGCCCAACGCTTTATCAACGAAATGGATACCGACGACGCCGTCGAACTGATGCGCGATATGGACGAAGAACGGCAGGAGGAAATCCTTTCACACATCGACGACGTCGAACAGGCCGGAGATATTATCGACCTGCTCAAATACGACGAAGATACGGCCGGCGGATTGATGGGCACCGAAATGATTGTGGTAAACGAAAACTGGAGCATGCCGCAATGTATTGAGGAAATGAGAACACAGGCCGAAGACGAAAATATGGACGAGATATATAATGTATATGTCGTCGATGACGACGAACGTCTGCGGGGTGTGCTGCCTCTGCAAAAACTGATCACCAACCCGTCTGTCTCCAAAATAAAACACGTCATGCAGAAAGACCCGGTCTCGGTGCACGACAATGCCGATACGGAAGAGGTCGTGGAAGTGATCCTGAAATACGACCTCGTCTCCCTGCCCGTAACCGACAGCATCGGACGGTTGCTGGGTCATATCACGGTAGACGACGTAATGGATGAAATAAAAGAACACCATGAACGCGACTACCAGTTGGCGTCGGGGATCTCGCAGGACGTAGAAACGTCGGACAACGTGCTGACGCAAACCGCCGCACGCCTGCCCTGGCTCCTCTTCGGAATGATCGGGGGACTGAGCAACTCCATGATTCTCGGAGGATATGAAAGCGGGTTTGCAGCAAACCCCAAAATGGCCCTCTTCATACCCCTCATCGGAGGCACCGGAGGGAACGTCGGCGTACAGTCGTCGGCCATCGTAGTGCAGGGACTGGCGAACAACAGTCTTAAACACAGTCAGATCTTCCGGCAGGTACTGAAAGAAACGGCCGTAGCCCTGATAAACGCCGCCATCATAAGTCTGATCGTTTTTATATACAACTATTTCACACTGGGCGACCACAATATTACTCTATCCGTATCTGTCAGCCTGTTTGCCGTCGTCATGTTTGCCAGTACATTCGGCACACTGGTACCGATGATATTAGATAAACTCAAAATCAACCCCGCCATAGCCACCGGCCCTTTCATTTCCATCACCAATGATATCATCGGTATGTTAATCTACATGGCTACCGTAACCCTCCTGATCAGATAAAAACCGGCGATCACATCTTTCAGATTCACCCGCCGCGCCCTCGAACATAAGCGCCCACACCGTATCAACCGTACAGCCGTTATGACGGTTAGTCAAGTTTGATTGGATAGCTTACTTTTCCGGTTTCTGATTCGCATCATGTACGTTTCCCACGCGCACGGGGTGCAGGCTGCGCAGCTGACCGGGGGCATCGGCTGTGTCCGCTTCGAGGCAACGGCCATGATTGGGCGAAAAGAAAACGCCCCCGCCTGCGCAACGGCAGGCAGCAGCGTTTGTTATCCGAAACGGGACGTTGGTTAGATAGACATTCTAAGTGATTTGCCCCCCACCCCACCCCCACGATTTGGGGATCCGGGGAGCGGCGGCTTTCCTTTACAGAACGGGCGGGATTTTGTCGATTCCGGAAAAAAAACAGGGCAAAGATGCTTGATTTTACTAATTATTTGCTTATTTAGCTGTCATAATCACTCATATATTACCTAAAATCCGCAATCAAATAATTTGTTAGTTTCAGTAAAAATACAGTAGCGGCACGGAGGATTTTTCGTGTCGATTTATATACGGGTTTTGCGTTATCTGCTGAATTTTGGGTGTCGCAAAGGTACTGTCTTCGGTACTCAAAGAGCAGAAAAGGCATCAAAAGGGTAATCAGGAGACATCGGGACGCACGTTTCCCCAGCCTGTTTGTTTTTCAGGCAGACATAAGCATATAATGATTCAATCACTTCCTTCTCTGATGATTCCCGATCGTTTGTCAATATGCAACGGTATTTGAACTTCTCGCCTTCAAAGAGGTCTAATTGAAGATCACCGGTTTTCTCCCGCATGACCACCAGACGGTAATTTCGCTCTTCAAGGAAGAGATCGGAAGAGCGTCGTGTAGGGAAAGAGTGTCATCGTGTGTGTTGTTCTCGGGGGTGGGCGGGG
>JAIRKN010000038.1 GCA_031260095.1 Tannerella sp.
CTCAAACGGATACCGCACATCACCAAAATCCTGTCCATTTGGGGCAATACTTTGGTGCGCTGATTGACCGGAATCCGGTACTCACGGGTGTAAGTGCGCAACTCCTGTATCAATGGACCTGGCACCTGCCTGCCACGAAGCATGTTCCTGTGCAGCAGTTCCGCTATCCATTGAGCGTCTTTGGCATCGCTCTTCCTGCCCGGCATTTGTTTTATATGCAACGGATTGACTAACTTCAAATCAAAGCCCAGTTCCCATAGGAGGTCCCATACCGGAACCCAATAGGTGGAGGTGCTTTCCATCGCCACTTTTTTCACTCTTTCCGACTGTAAATACGAGCCCAATTCGCGTATCGAAACCGTCGTTGTCGAAAATTCTTTTACAACAGAATAACTTTTTCCGTCGTAAACCGCACAAAATATCGTATCTTTGTGCACATCTAAACCTGATGTCTTCATATTTGATTTGTTTTTATTAAATAACCTTCAAATATACGAATAATCAGGTTTGGATGTTTTTTTGATAGCACAGCACTCGCTCGAAGCTCCGATAATTTTTATTCGTTTGTGTATAAGTGAGAGTTTTATGCTAACTTTGCTGTTCATAATAAAAACAATCAATGAAAATAAAGCCACTTATACCGGTTTTTCTTTTTTGTATGGCAACCTCTGTTTTTGCGAATCAATCACATCCGGTCGCACCTTATAATGATTCGAGAATTGATTCGTTATATGAGATAGTGTGCGATTCCGATATCGCGTTTTCACGCAAATTGAAGATCGTGGATGATCTCGGCGGTTTATCTTTCTATTCCGAATATTTTCATAAGTTGTTTGCCTTGTTTAATCGTCTTTTGGAACAGGGAATAAAGGTGAATCATAAAAACGGAATGTTCTTTTGTTATAATTCAATTGCTGATTTATATTTTGGTTTATGGGATAAGGAAGAGACGGAAATTTATCTGGATTCGGCTGCTATGTGTATAGATAAGTCGAGTAATATGCAGTATCTTGCTTCGTATTACAGGATGAAAGCCCAGTATATACAGCGATATTTCCCGAATCGTACGCCTGAGGCTGTAATTTATTACCAGAGGTCATTGTCTTATTATGAAAAGTCGGGAATGAAAGGGAAGGAAGCGGATGTGGTGATTATTTTGCGTAACCTGACTATTGACGGTTTTCAGAGAGGTGATTCTGCTTACGTATGTAAAAACATTCTCAGGATAGCGGAGTTGAAAAAGCAATATGATTTTCCTATGATTGATTTTTGCCTGAAGGAGATGCAGATAAGCCTGTATTCATTTTATTATCAGAATTTACCTGAGGCTGTGTATCTGGATAGCGCTATTTATTATGCAAAAGAATGTCTGGCGCTTTATGAAAAAGGGGTGTTGCCGGATTATTATGATCATGGCGCGATTGATTTGTATGTTGCAATGGCAGAGTTGATGAATAAGAAAGAAGATTCGGAGATAGAGCCGATTGACAGTCTTTTGTCTATTGCGCGGATGAAGTATGACGTGTCGGATTCTATCAGTCTGGCCCGCATATATCATACGAAAGCCCGGATGTTTTATAATATGAATATGATTGATTCTGCAGAGACGGTTGCCTTAAAAGCACAGAAGTATCTGGATGACGGTTATGGAAATCGTTATTATTCGCAGGTGAAAGGCAATATAGAACTTCTTCACGATATATATAATGATAAGGGTGATTTTCAGAAAGTGATTGAGTATAATGAGTTGTGGATGAAGAAGGATGAAGAGATCCGGGCCAATGAAGTGAAAGAGTTAGAGTTGCAATATGAATTTGAATTGAAAGAATCGGAAATAGAACGGCTTAAGTCGGATCGTTCCTATCAGGAACATCGTTACCGGATGTCCGTTTTGTTCTGTTTTCTTCTGGCTCTGACGATTTTTTTTATACTGCTTCTTATACGGTTGAAAAAACGTGATCTTAATCATCAAATCGCTCTTATTAATAAGGGAAAAGAAGAAGCTAAACTGAAATTGAAGTTGAAAGAAGAGTATGCTGTGAAAATGCAACTGGAAAGATATGAGGTGCTGTCTGATTTTCATCTGAAAGAAATGGAACTTATCGGGAAGTCGAAAGATCTTGATCAATTACGGCAGGATAAAGAATTGTTAGACAGGCAAGTGGAATTGTACTGTCAGAAACTGAAAACTTGTGAGGCTGTAGCAAATAGTAAGAAGAAGGACTTGGGCTTCGATACGCAAAATGTGGTGACAGAAGATATAAAGCGCCTTATTAATAAATACTTGAAAATACCGGTCAGAGATGTGTATATTCGTAACCTTGAACGTCTGGATAAGTCTTATATAGAGATTCTTCGTAAAAGAAGTAGTGAAAATCTTTCGATATCCTATCTGAAATATTGTATCTGTTTCGCAATCAGCATGGGAATAAGCGATGTGGCTGAATGTTTTTCTATCGAGCAATCTTCCGTACACATGATTCGTTACCGGCTCAAGAAAAAGTTTGGTTTGGGTAATGACGATGATTTAGGTCTGTTTCTTCAGAAATATGCGTTTTTACAAACCTGATTTCTTCAGATCATTTGCCCCTCTTTATCGTCTATTATCTTGTGATTATTGATATTGGCCGTTAAGACCTTCCATAGATGATCATCCGGAGCAGGCGCTGTTATTTTCGTGTTTTCTTTTGAGACCGGATGGATAAATGTCGCAGAACGGGCATGAAGGCTGACGCCGCCATCCGGATTGGAGCGTTCTGCTCCGTATTTCAGGTCGCCTTTTATCGGACAACCTATTCCGGCAAGTTGACAACGGATCTGATGGTGGCGCCCGGTTTCAAGGTCTATTTCTAACAGATTATATTTTTCAGAACAAGCGATAAGACGGTAGTGTAATATCGCTTGTTTTGAATTTGGTTTTTCCAGATCGTATGCATAGCTTTTGTTCTGTTTTTCATTGCGAACCAACCAGTGCGTAAGTTTGCCTTCCGGTTTTGCCGGACGGTTTTTTACAATCGCCCAATATGTTTTTTTTATTCCCCCGTTGCGGAACATCTCATTCATCCGTTTTAACGCTTTGCTTGTTTTTACAAAGAGAACGACTCCTGTGACAGGTCTGTCCAGACGATGAGTTACTCCGATAAAGACATTCCCCGGCCGGGCATATTTTTCTTTAATGTATAACTTAAGTAATTCCGACAAGGGGGGATCTCCGGTTTTATCCCCCTGCACGATTTCATGACAGTTTTTATTGACCGCAATTAAATGGTTATCTTCGTAGATGATTTCCATTGTTGGGAACTATTTCATATCAGGCAAAGTGGTCTTTGTTTTAAGTCGGGGTAAATTTCACATATTCATCCCGCCGCAAACAGGAATGACCTGGCCGGATACGTAAGAAGAAAGGTCTGATGCGAGGAATAAAGAAACATTGGCAACATCTTCCGGTGTGCCTCCGCGACGCAATGGAATTTGCTTTTCCCATTCATTGCGCACCTTTTCAGGGAGTGCGTCTGTCATTTCCGTGATGATGAATCCTGGAGCGATTGCATTGGCGCGTATGCCGCGTGAACCTAATTCTTTTGCAACAGATTTGGCTAAACCAATCATCCCGGCTTTTGACGCGGAATAGTTGGCCTGGCTTGCATTGCCCGATACCCCAACGACAGAAGACATGTTGATGATACTGCCTTGTTTTTGTTTCATCATGGCAGGAGTGACGGCATGTATGAAATTAAATGCGGATTTCAGGTTTACATTGATCACCATATCCCATTGCTGTTCACTCATTCTTAACATTAGTCCGTCGCGTGTAATGCCGGCATTATTAACCATAATATCAATTCTGCCGAAATCATTCAGGATTTCTTCCACAGTTTTATGTGCTTCTTCAAAACTTGCCGCATTAGACGCATAACCTTTTACTTTTACTCCAAAAGCTTCTAGTTCTTTTTCTGTAGCTTTCCCGTTTTCGTCGATGACTAAATCCGTGAATGCAATGTTTGCGCCTTCGGAAGCAAATTTCAGAGCGATAGCTTTTCCTATACCACGGGCTGCTCCTGTAATAAGAGCAATTTTTCCTTCTAATAGTTTCATGTGATTATTAATTTAATTGTGTAATATCTAATTTTGTTTATAGTTGTAATACGAACAGAGACGGTTGCGGGCCGGTTAAATGTGGATTAAACAGGCGCCGGCAGAATATCCACCCCCGAATACGCTGATACAAACCAGATCGCCGTTTTTGAACTTGGCCTCGTTTTGTGCAAATACCAGTGCGCAACTTGCAGACCCGGTATTTCCGAGTTCTTCTATGTTGCTTAATACTTTTTCTTCGGAAAGGTTGATGTTATTTGCAATATTCTTAAGTATGCGCATATTAGCCTGATGTCCGATGAAATAAGATAAATCATTAAACGTGTATCCATTTTTTTCTAAAAGGCGGAGTGCATTTTTAGGCATGTATGTGCAAGCCTGAACGAATACGTCTTTTCCTTCCGGCATCCGTATGCCGCCATTACGGGGGCGTAGTTGTATACCTTCCGGCCCCTTACCAAGGCATCCCAATGCCTCTGTGTACATATCCAGCACTTCATAGTCACGGTCGGTTATACGCTCGTTGGAAATGAAGAATGCAACGGCGGCGTCTCCCCAAAGATGTCCGGATTTAGGATCGTCCTCATTGTTATATGCCGAATTTTTATCTCCTCCGATTATTAACGCCTTGTGTGCTTTTCCCGTGGCAAAATATCCTTCAATGATTTCCAGTGCGTTGATAAAAGAAGAACATGCGGATGATATTGTAAATGCTTTGACTTCCTCAATACCAAATTCATACTGAACGACGTGAGCCGCTGTTCCTACCGTATCAAACGGCGAGTAAGTCGCTGAGATGATTAAGTCGACCTCTTTTATATCATACGGAAGTGAAGGTAATGCATTTCTGACAGCATTTACGCTCATCGTATTCATATTTTCATCCTCTCTTGCGCGGGAACGTGTTTTTATCCCTGTGCGTTGAATAATCCATTCATCTGTCATTCCCGTTATTTTTGTGAAATATTCATTCGGGACTCTTTCTTCTGGGATATAATATCCCGTTGCATTAATATACATTTATCTTCTTTTTTTTATTCCGTTGAAAATTAAGTTCATAACACTGTCTTTTCGTTGTAATATCCTGTCGGGAGAATCTCCTAATAATCCACGTATGTAGGGCACTTCCATTCCTTTCAGCGAATAATGGATAATAAGTGCCGTCATATCGACGTCCGGTATACTGAAAGTACCTTCTTTTATACCATTGGTCAAAATTTTTTTTATCAAAGCAATTTCCTGCAAATTGTAGCTTTTACGTACTTTTGCTACATTCCAGCTATCGTGAAAAAAGTTTGCCCGTAATGAACCGTTTCGGGTTACGGTTGCTTTGAATGCATCTAATCGCATATAGATGAACGTTATAAGTTTCTCGTCGGCAGGAAGGTTCTTGCTTTCTACCTCTTCAAGCATTTCATAGAGACGCTCCATTTCATTTTTTATAACAATGGAAGATATTTCTTCCTTATTTTTGAAATACATATATAATGTACGCCTGCCTTTGTGCGAAGCTGCTGCAATATCGTTCATTGTTGTGCGCTCAATGCCTTTGCGTGCAAAGACTTGCCTTGCCGCATCAATCAGTAATTCGCGCGTTTTGGATGTTGTTTCCGACATAAACAATGCACATTTGCTTGAAATTTGTGCGCAAAAGTACTTAAAAAAACACTATACCGCAACAATAATGAAAAAAGTTT
>JAIRKN010000105.1 GCA_031260095.1 Tannerella sp.
GTGATCAGTCCGCTTGTTCCAAGTTCGACACCGCCGAAATAACGGACGACTATGATCAGAATATCCGTCAACTCATTGGCATTAATTTGTCCCAGTATCGGTTTGCCGGCTGTTGAGGACGGCTCTCCGTCGTCGTTAGCGCGAAAGGTCGCACGATCCGGGCCGAGCACATACGCCCAGCAAACATGGCGTGCATCATAATATTTCTTCCGGTATTCCTGTACAATAACCTTTACTTCCTCCGCCGTCCGTACGTGAATGGCAAAAGAGAGGAAACGGCTACGTTTTTCCGTATAAAATCCTTCCGAGGTCGTTTTTATTGTTTTATAGGAATCTGCTGCCATTGCCATAAGTTAATCCGGGATATGCGTTTCCTGTTCTTCGCGGAATGCGCGGAAATCTTTCATGATCTCCTCGATTTCTTCAATGAAATAAGGATCCTTCACCTTTCCTTTCACCATCTCACAGTACTTTTCTATTGCGGGAAGCGCACATATATCTTTGCCCCGGAGCACAAAATAAGGCTCTTCATTCTCCACGCATTGCTTGATCATTTGGATCGGATTTTTCATCTCTCTATATATATGAACTATTAATTATTAATTTTGCACAAAGCGCATCACAGTTCCCTGGCCAGGAATGGAGTTGTAAAACTTTTAGTCTTTGATGCGACCATTTCTTCCGGGGTTCCGGCAAATACGATATTCCCTCCTCCACGTCCTCCTTCGGGCCCTATGTCGATAATATAATCCGCCGACTTCACAATATCCATATTATGTTCAATAATAATCACCGTATTCCCTTTGTCGACAAGTTTATTCAGCACGCCGAGCAATACTCGTATATCGTCAAAATGCAATCCGGTTGTCGGTTCATCCAGAATATACAAAGTCTTGCCCGTATCACGTTTGGATAATTCGGTAGCCAGTTTAACACGTTGGCTTTCCCCTCCGGATAAAGTTGTAGAAGGCTGACCGAGTTTAATATATCCCAGTCCCACATCCTGCAAGACCTTTATTTTATTCAGGATAGTAGGGATATATTCAAAAAATTCGACTGCCATATTGATCGTCATATCAAGCACATCGGCAATAGACTTACCCCGGAAACGCACCTCCAGCGTTTCACGGTTATACCGTTTGCCGTGGCAATCTTCACAAGGCACATATACGTCCGGCAGGACATTCATCTCGATCGTTCTATAGCCGTTTCCATTACAGGTTTCACACCGGCCGCCCGACAAATTGAAAGAAAAACGTCCGGGTTTATATCCCCGTATTTTCGATTCGGGAAGTTCCACAAACAGATTGCGGATATCGGAAAACACGCCTGTGTAAGTTGCCGGATTACTGCGAGGCGAACGTCCGATCGGCGACTGATCCACATTCACGATCTTATCCGTATATTTGATCCCTTCAATGGACTTATACGGTAGCGGAGCCTCCGAAGAATGATAAAAATGCCGGCTCAGGATAGGTTGCAACGTATCGCTGACCAATGTTGACTTGCCACTCCCGGATACTCCTGTAATACAAATCATGGTTCCCAGAGGGAATGATACGTCGATTCCTTTCAGGTTATTTCCGCTTGCGCCTTTCAGGGTGAGGAAGCGCCCGTTTCCTTTTCGTCTTGACGCAGGAACTTCGATAGACTTATGTCCGTTCAGATAAGCCGAGGTCAACGTATCCGACTTTATCATTTCCTGGGGTGTTCCGGCAAAAACAATCTCACCTCCCAGCCGTCCGGCTTTCGGACCCATATCAACCACATAATCGGCATTCAGCATCGTGTCTTTATCATGCTCCACGACGATCACCGAATTTCCCGCGTCGCGCAGATCTTTCAACGAATTAATCAGGCGCACATTATCACGTTGATGAAGACCGATACTCGGCTCATCCAGGATATAAAGTACGTTCACCAACTGGCTGCCGATCTGGGTTGCTAATCGTATGCGCTGACTCTCCCCGCCGGACAGAGTAGCCGACGCCCTGTTGAGTGAAAGATAATCCAGCCCCACATCCAAAAGAAATTTCAACCGTGAACGAACCTCCTTTAAAATCTCTGCTGCTATTTTATTTTGCTGTCCTGACATTTTCTTATCCACCGACATCATCCATTCATATAGTTCCGACACATCCATTGCGGCAAGTTCGGCAATATTTTTCCCTCCTATCCGGTAGTGCAATGCTTCTTTATTGAGGCGTTTCCCGTTACATTCGGGACATACGGATGTACTGATAAACCGTTCCGACCATTTCTGTGCCAACGCGGACGCTTCGTCATCCTGTTGCATCATAATGTATTTGACCACTCCTTCATAAGAGAGCATATAAACGGAACGACCGAAAGAATCACTATTGATTTGCAGTCGTTCATCCGTTCCATTCATAATTTCATCTATCGCGTCTTCGGGCAGGTCACGGATAGGAGTCTTGATTGTCATGCCGTGCTTTTTACACAATGCCTCAATCTGCCAGAAGATCATTGAATTTTTGTAATTACCCAGCGCCACGATTCCTCCGCTATAAATACTCAGTGAGGGATCCGGAACAATTTTATCCATATCCGGAATAGTCACTTCGCCTAACCCTTTACATCGCGGACAAGCTCCATGCGGCGAATTAAATGAAAAATTATGCGGCGCAGGTTCACTGTAGGAAAGTCCCGTAACCGGACACATCAGACGACGGCTGTAATAGCGCATATCACCGCCGTCGGTGTCAAGCAGCACGATCAATCCGTCGCCCTGCTTCATCGCCACACGCAGACTGTCTTTCAGGCGTTGGTGTTCGGTACCGGTAACCGACAATTTATCAATCACAATCTCTATACTGTGCATCTTATAGCGGTCCAACTTCATCCCGTGACGGATTTCTTCCAGTTGGCCGTCGACACGCACATTCAGGTAGCCTTTTTTACGGATCTGTTCGAACAACTCCCGGTAATGTCCTTTACGGTTTCGCACGACAGGCGACAGGATATAAGTCTTACGATCCTTATAATCTTTCAAAATAAGCTCCATGATCTGTTCCTCCGTATACTTCACCATCTTCTCGCCGCTCAGGTACGAATACGCTTCGCCTGCACGGGAAAACAACAGACGCATGAAGTCATACACTTCGGTCGTCGTACCTACGGTAGAACGGGGGTTTCGGTTGACGGTCTTCTGTTCGATCGAGATAACAGGACTTAATCCGCTTATTTTATCCACATCGGGCCGTTCGATGTTTCCCAGAAAATTACGCGCATAGGCGGAAAACGTTTCTATATACCGCCGTTGTCCTTCGGCGAATATCGTATCAAAAGCCAGCGAAGACTTACCGCTTCCGCTCATTCCGGTAATGACGGACAATTTATTCCGCGGTATATCGACATTTATATTTTTCAGATTGTGAACACGCGCACCAAAAACGGAGATGGATCCGTCTTCCATTATTTTCTTATTCTCGGACATTCTTACTCCTTCTTTTTCTTTACCGACTTCATACACTTTATAAAGACACGATTAAACGCTCAATCCGCTACCCATCGCTTATCATGTACATAACGATTGGGAGAATCATAATACAATGCGTTTTTATTCGGAATCAGGATCGTATATTTTTCGCCGCCCGTCACAAGCTTTGTATCTTTCAGCCACGGATTAAAATCTTTCAGATCGCGATAAGTGATATTATATTGCCGGGCAAAACCGACCAGATCGGGTAGGTCCTCCTCCACCGGCACTTCCGTGCAATGAATCGGGCGGTACAGATTTTCCGGTTTAAGGATAAACCCATACTTATAGGGATTCTCAAATATCTGCTTAGCGGCAAGAATACGGTAAGGATACCGTGTTGTTTCTTCCACCAGATAGAGGTCAAGAACAGATGTTTCATTCTGTTTTTCTATCTGCCCTGATATTCGTCCCATTCCGGCATTGTAGGAAGAGGCCACAGTCAGCCAGTCGCCGTATTTTTCAAACGCCTCTTTCAGATATTTACAGGCGGCTTCCGTCGACTTTGCGACGTTACGCCGTTCGTCGACAGTCGCCGTCACACGAAGTCCGTACTGTTTGCCCGTACTCTCCAGAAACTGCCACATACCCACCGCACGTGTGGGCGACGTAGCTCCCGGATCCAAATGACTTTCGATAACCATCAGGTATTTGAAATCATCAGGAACGCCGTTTGCTTTCAGGATCGGCTCGATAACCGGGAAATAACGATTCGCACGCTTAATGAGTAGCAGGGTAGAAGAATGGAAATACGTAAAACTGCTTAGCTCACGATCCATTCCTTCCCGCATATTGTAGCGGGTCAGATTCACTTCTTTTCCACAGAAATGGACGGAAGAAGGTACTTCCGGTGAAACGGTAAACGAGGATACCACCGGTGTTTCTTCCTCCGCCGCCACGGAATCTCTATATCCGAAAAGCAGGTAAACCGTCAGACAACACACACAAACACTCATAAAACTCAAAATCAAACGATATATCTTCATTTTCATTATTATTAATCATTTTTTATTCCACCGGAGCGACCTCCGTTTGAATATCTTTTGTCCTGAAAACATTCACATCGCCTTTTCGGACACGCTTCCTGCCATTTGTTCCCGTATATTCGATCAGGTAATAATAAGCTCCTGCCGGAACATATTTCCCCCTGTATTTGCCGTCCCAGCCTTGGGAAGGATCCGTCCACCGGAATAATTCCGTCCCCCACCGGTTAAATATCCAACCCCGGAAATTCACAACGGATTTAGACCGGACCCTAAAAACGTCATTAATCCCCGGAGTACATCCTGGAGAAAATGCGTTTGGGATTTCCATGACAGTTTCGGTTATCAGAATCCTGAATGTTTCCGTGTGCATACATTTCTTTGAATGGGAACTGGCCACCTCCAGCGTCACAAGATATTCTCCTTCCTGATTAAACGTATAGACAAGTTCTTCGCCACTAAACCGGACGATCTCCGTCGTATCGTTTTCTCCCAATTTCAGAACTCTCCACATGAACACAGACGCTACGGGGATATTCGCATGGGTCTTGAACGTCACTTCCGTCGGGGCCAACAATTCTCCTTCCTCTTCGGCCGGTACATTTCCACCGGGGCCTGTATAAACAGCCGTTGTATCCGTATAGACTTCGATCGCCTGCGCCTCGTAATAGGGAATACTCACGGACGTTTCCATTCCGAAGTGACGTGCAAACAAGTCGCCCGACAATGTAATCTCCGTATCCGTCAGCACAAGGGGAAAATACCATTCGCTTCCCGGAGTGCCCGAAGGCCTGAAAGTAGTCGCAAACGGATCCGTATCAAACGTTTTCGAAACATCAAGAGGCACAAAACTCTTCAACTCCTCCTTCCATTCCAGCGTTTTATAACTCAACTCAAATTCCCGGTTAATTTTCGTCAGCGCACCCGAAGGCGTATAATACGTAATATCTTTAATATCGGCATCTCCCTCAAACCGCAATCCTTCACATTCATCAAAATCGGGGATCACACGAAAACTGCGTATATCCGGCTCATATTTACTATAATCAATGATCCAGACATAACGCCTCATGGATCCTTCATCCACATAATAGCCATACCCGTCTTCCACATCCGTAATCGTCGAGGTCGTTCCGT
>JAIRKN010000125.1 GCA_031260095.1 Tannerella sp.
TGCCAGCGTCAGATACGTGAAAACTTCATTCATTGCCTGCACGAACCTTCTTTGAATTACATGAACAAAGAAGAAACGGCCTTTTCCGAGAGATTTTCGCCTTACGTAAATGAGCGGAACGTAATGGAACTTATGGATGAATTATCTCTTGCGGAAAGGCACATCCATCAGAATGTAAATTCAAAGATGGTCTTTTTTGACCTTTCGATGCGGATCATTGTATTATTGAAAAAATAGCGAACAGGACTTTAGCGCACAATGAGCGACCGCCGCCCGGCAGCGACGAGAACGGACACAATTAAAAATATAATTATGAAAACAAGTATTTTAGTTATGGTTGGCACAGGATTGATATTCGGATTCTATGGATGTAAAACGAAGAATGACAAGATGCGGTATCCGGTAGCGGTAAAGCAGGAGGTAACAGACGATTATTTCGGCGTTGCTGTTTCGGATCCATACCGTTGGATGGAGGATGACACGAGTGAAAGGGTTGCCGAATGGGTAGAGGCAGAAAATAGCGTAACGCAAGCCTACCTTAGTAAGATCCCTTTCCGTGAACAACTCAAGCAGCGTCTGACGGATCTCACCAACTATGAAAAGATCGGTACGCCGTTCAGAAAGCATGGCAAATATTATTATTACAAGAATGACGGATTACAGAATCAGAGCGTTCTTTATGTCAAAAAGACGCTGGACGGCGAGTCGTTGGTCGTGCTGGATCCGAATCAATTGTCGGACGACGGAACGGTAGCTCTTTCCGGCCTTTCTTTTTCCAATGACGGGCGGTACCTGGCGTATACGATTTCGCGGAGCGGAAGTGACTGGCGTGAAATTTATGTAATGGATCTGACCACAAAGCAACTGACGCAGGATCATATCCAATGGGCCAAATTCACCGGTGCCGAGTGGCAGAAAGACGGATTTTATTACAGCGCTTATGATGCGCCCGAAAAAGGGAAAGAGTTTTCCAACATGAATGAAAATCACAAAATCTATTACCATAAACTGGGTACCGGCCAGAACGAAGACGTACTTATATATGAGAATAAAAAATATCCGAAACGCTTCTATACGGCATGGGTAAACGATGATGAAACATTACTGTTTGTCTTCGAATCAGGCGAAGGACGTGGAAATAATCTTTTCATGAAAGATCTGAGAGAGCCGTCATCCGTTTTCACACCGCTTACGGAGGATTTCGAATATGAATACACTCCGTCGGAGGTAATTGGCGAAGACATTTATTTTTACACGAATTACGGAGCGCCCAAGTATCGCCTGATGAAAGCGACCACCGGCCGTCCGCAACTAAAAGACTGGAAGGATATCGTACCGGAATCCGTAAATGTTCTGAACAGCGTATCGTTTATCGGAGGAAAAATGATCTTATCCTACACGGAAGACGCCTCTGAACGTGCGTATGTATATTCGCTTGACGGCAAGCGGGAGCAGGAAATAGCGTTCCCGACATTCGGCTCGGTAACGTTCAGTGGAGAGAAGGACGATAAGGAAACGTTTTATCTATTCACCTCGTTTCTTTTCCCGGGTACAATCTACAAATATGATATCGACAACAACAAGTCGGAAAAACACCTTGCGCCCGAGGTAAAATTCAACGCCGGTAATTTTGTGACCGAACAGATCTTTTATACGAGCAAAGACGGAACAAAAATTCCGATGTTCATCACTTATAAAAAAGGATTGCGGCGTGACGGCCGCAATCCGGTTTATTTATACGGCTACGGAGGATTTAACATCAGTCTGCCACCCTCGTTCTCCACCTGGCGTATTCCATTCCTTGAGAGTGGGGGAATATATGTCCAGGTAAATCTGCGTGGGGGAGGCGAGTATGGAGAAGAATGGCATATTGCCGGGACAAAAATGCAGAAGCAACACGTCTTTGATGATTTCATTGCGGCAGCCGAGTACCTTATAAAAGAAAACTATACGGTGAACGAAAAAATATGTATTGCCGGAGGGTCTAACGGAGGTCTTCTCGTGGGGGCTGTTGTCAACCAGCGTCCCGAACTCTTCGGGGTGGCCCTGCCGGCCGTCGGCGTGATGGACATGTTACGTTATCATAAGTTCACGATCGGCTGGAACTGGGCGAGCGATTACGGAACGAGTGAAGACAGCAGAGAAATGTTTGAATACCTTCACGGATATTCGCCGCTCCATACGATAAAGAACGACGGAACGCCCTATCCTGCGATCCTGGTGACTACAGCCGATCACGATGACCGCGTCGTTCCGGCACATTCCTTCAAGTATACGGCGGCTCTTCAGGCGGCCCATACGGGAGATGCTCCCAAACTTATACGTATAGAAACGAAAGCAGGGCATGGAGCCGGTAAACCGATCAGTAAGATCATTGAGGAATATACGGATGTATATTCATTTGCCATGTACAATCTGGGGATGGATCCCGGATTCCCGAATGAAATTTCAAAATAATGAATATGCGGAGTTGTTTTCACTGATCGAATCATTGCGTCAGCCTGCGGCGAGGTATGGAATTACGTATTTCAGCAGCAAACAATCATTTTTCGGAATACTACGGCCAATCCATTCCGGCTTCCGGCTTGGGAAGATTCTTATGCCTAATCATGAAAGTTTGCGCGTGCAGGGCACTATACTATACTCGGCATGATTCTGTTATATTTTTTACCGGATTGCTTCGTTCCTCGCAAAGAGGGGCGGCGTGGCGGGGGCCTTGTCCGCCGTGGCAGGGGCGCTCTCACTATTCGTCATTGCGAACCCGGAGGGTGAAGCAATAACGGCTCGTAGCTGTACGCCGTTTCCGGTTGCGCTTATATCTATAATCCGGCGAGTGTGCCGGTAAAGATCCCGTCCGCTACACGATTAACATACCTGGGGTTTGTCCGGACAATACATGTGATTTTATCTTATCTGACCTTATCTTCTATATAAAATCACATTATAATGTAATTATTTTCTAACTAAGTATTATATTTGTGGCCTATATCACAATGTAATCTGACCTACATCGCATTATATTATAATGTAGGTTATATGTA
>JAIRKN010000134.1 GCA_031260095.1 Tannerella sp.
ATGGGCGGTAAATTCCTGTGGGACGATTGCAAGGAAGTCCCGGAAATACAGACTTCTATATATCATTATCCGAAGCAGAAGAAAATTATTCAGTTTGAAGTGCGACACTGGTGTACCAATCTTGAAGACGGGGCCGGAGTAGGCAATATCTTCTATGGCGATAAAGGCTACATGGTGGTAAAAGGTTACGGAACGTACGAAACCTATCTCGGCGAGAAGCGGGAAAAAGGTCCGTCACGTTCAGAGAGCGGCGAATCGACATTGCATTTTAAAAACTGGTTAGACGCTATCCGTGCAAGAGACATGAGCCTGCAAAACGCGCCTGTAGAAACAGGACATCTTTCTTCGGCACTTGCACATCTTGGGAATATTTCTTACCGTCTTGGCAGGCAGCTTGATTTTGATCCGGTATCGGAGCAGTTTATCGGAGATGAAGACGCCAACCGGATGCGTACCCGCGAATATCGTCAGCCGTATATTGTACCGGAAAAAATTTAATCCGTTACAAGAACCGTTTTGATCCCGTCAGCATTTTGGGATAATTTCTCAACATGCCTCGCTCCGGCATTAGAGTATCCGAAAAGACAATTTAAAGAATCGGTTGTTGGGAAATATATATTTTTACACGTTTATACTGCGTGCGGTGTAATTTTGTGATATTATTCTATCGGATTGCTTTACCTCTGTAAAAAACTTTTTTTCATTTCACGCACGTGGAATACCCAAGTTTTTCATGTATTTTTGCGTGTAATTAAGCATCCCCATTTTTAGAATGTGGATTTTTAAAATGAATAACAATATGGAATATTACAAAATAACTTTCAATTATGAATCACCGATAGAAACGGATATCATTAATGATTTACTGGCTTCGGAACTCGGTGATATTGGGTTTGAAAGTTTTGTTCCGGAGAATAGCGGACTAACCGCTTATATTGTAGCCGGTATGTATCATGCGTCTTCTATGGAGAAATGCCTGGAAAATTTCCCGATTCCCGGTATCCTGTTTCATTATACAAAAGAACTGATAAAAGAATGTAACTGGAATGAAGAGTGGGAAAAAAATTATTTCCGGCCAATCCGTATTGATAATGAATGTATCATCCGTGCATCTTTCCATCCGGAGGAAAAGGGTTTTAATTATCCGATTGTCATTGATCCCAAAATGGCTTTCGGGACAGGTAACCATGCCACTACTTATCTCATGTTGCGTGAAATGCTGGAACTGGACTTGAAAAACAGGGAATTACTTGATATGGGATGCGGAACGGCTCTCCTGGCCATTCTGGCAGCAAAAAAAGGAGCGTCGCGCGTAGTAGCTGTCGACATTGATGAATGGGCATATAATAATGCGATTGAGAATTGCCGGCTCAATAATACCGGTAATATACAGGTTGCATTTGGAGGAGCCGAACAAATAAAAAATTTCGGCATGTTTGATTATATTTTCGCCAATATAAATCGGAATATCTTATTAAATGATATTCATTCTTACGTACCTGCGTTGAAGAAAGGTGGCATGATTTTTATGAGCGGATTTTATAAGGAGGATATTCCCGTAATAGAAAAAGAGTGTGTTGATAATGGCTTGCATTTACTGTCCTTTACAGAGCAGGACAAATGGGTTGCTATGAAAACCCGGTATTAACCCCCGGCCCGGATATTTCATAAAAAACGATAAATTAGAATAAATATCTATTTGAAAATTTTGTTTCAACGGAAGTTTTAGTTAAATTTGTACGTCTAATTTAAAATTGTAAAGTTATGAAGAATAATGTTGATTCAAAATTACTGCTTGGGCTATTAATAGGTGCAGCAGTAGGCGCAGCAATCGGTTATCTTGCTGCAACGGATAAAAAAGAGCAAATAATTGACGAACTGAACAGTTTTGTCGGGAAAGTTAAAGACGGATTCAATTCTGCAGTAACTAAATACAAAAGCAAAATTGATAATAAAGTCGACGAAATTGCGGAAGACCTTGAAAATGTCTGAACAAGCAAAGGCTCTTATATTTGAATGGAAAAAGATGCAGAAAAA
This sequence comes from Tannerella sp., assembly GCA_031260095.1. Lineage (GTDB taxonomy): Bacteria > Bacteroidota > Bacteroidia > Bacteroidales > Tannerellaceae > Tannerella. The sequence goes on from JAIRKN010000134.1 coordinate 2,038, forward strand.
GTATTCCGCGATCTGAAAGAAGATCTTTCTACCTACGCGGAATTAAAATTAGAATTAATTAAACTAAATGCGTACGAGAGGATAAGTAAAGTGATTGCTGTCTTCTCGTACGGATTATTATTGTGCGCACTGATTTTTATAACCATACAATTTGCCTTACTGGCATTAGGTATTCTCCTCAGCAACCGGTTTAATTCTATGGCAGGAGGATTTGGCATAATTGCAGCGCTTTATTTTTTACAGGTTGCAATCGTTATATATAATAAAAATCGTGTATGTCGAATGGTTATAAACATAATCGTTTCCGTGCTAAATACAAATGAAGAAAACAACGATGCAACAACTACTACCCCTGAAGAGAGCAAACAGGAATAAACGCCTTTCTCCCATAGAACAGCTTTTTGCCGACAAAATAGATATTAAAGAAAAATGCCGGATTCAGGAAAAGAAGATCAGCGCGGATCTTGTATACATTCGGGATCATGCAGGAGGGCTTTTATTATCCGGCATGTCGTCATTGATATTCCTGCCTAAAAATGCGAATGGGAAACCTTCTAATAAATTGCTGACAAGATCCGATAAAAATCCTAACAAATCAAACAATTGGCCGGCAATTATAAAAGGGGTTTTACCTTTGCTATGGGATATCCTGCAACCTATCGCCATAACCTGGGGACTAAGCAAAACAAAATCACTTATCACAAGGTTATTTTCAGGAAAAAAGTAAGTCGGCTTCAACATTTAATTTATGTTATAAAGCATGTTTTTCTTTCTAATTGCACGCACATATACAAAAAAAATTATACCTTTGTAGCCGCGAATAAGGTATTACAATGAAATCTATACAAGATATTTTTATTTATAACCATTTAAAAATTAATTATTACAATGATTAAAGTAGGTATTAACGGATTTGGCCGTATCGGACGTTTGGTTTTCCGTGCAGCTCAAACAAGAAATGACATTCAGGTTGTAGGTATCAACGACCTGATTAGTGTTGAATACATGGCTTACATGTTGAAATATGATACGATCCACGGTCAGTTTGACGGATCAATCGACGTTAAAAACGGTAACTTAATTGTTAATGGGAATGTGATCCGCGTGACAGCAGAAAAAAATCCGGCAGACTTGAAATGGGATGAGGCAGGCGCTGAATATGTGGTTGAATCAACGGGTTTATTCCTTTCTAAAGAGGCGGCAAAAGGACATATAGACGCAGGTGCGAAATATGTTGTTATGTCTGCTCCTTCTAAAGACGATACGCCGATGTTCGTATGCGGCGTAAATCTGGACGCTTACGAAAAAGGCGCTCAGTTTGTATCTAATGCTTCCTGTACGACCAACTGCCTGGCTCCCATAGCAAAAGTATTGAATGATAAATTTGGTATTACCGACGGTTTAATGACTACGGTTCATTCAACAACAGCTACACAGAAAACAGTTGACGGTCCTTCCGTAAAAGATTGGAGAGGCGGCCGCGCTGCATCGGGAAATATTATCCCTTCTTCTACGGGCGCTGCAAAAGCCGTAGGTAAAGTGATTCCTCAATTGAACGGTAAATTGACGGGGATGTCCCTCCGTGTTCCGACACTGGACGTTTCTGTGGTTGACCTGACGGTGAATCTGGCAAAACCGGCTTCTTATGAAGAGATCAAAGCCGCGATGAAAAGCGCTTCCGAAGGCGAATTAAAAGGAATACTCGGCTATACGGAAGATGATGTGGTATCTTCCGACTTTATCGGTGACGCGCGTACTTCTATTTTCGATGCAAAAGCAGGAATCGCCTTAACTGATACATTCGTAAAAGTTGTATCATGGTATGATAACGAATGGGGATATTCTACTAAAGTATTGGACTTAATTGTTCACATGAAAAAAGTGAACGGATAAAGATAAAGCTCTTTTTTTAAAGATAATTTTTAAATAATCGGAGAGGCTGCATCTATGTAAAGATGCAGTCTTTTTTTTGGGGGGCGCTTCACTGTTAAACTTTTATAAATAATCAACAGACATAGAACAATTGTCTTCATTTCCCCGTTATATTTACAGAAAAAAGCATGTGATATGTTTTTCAATTATGTTTAATTTATAAATGCTGAAAGTCATGGATAAATTATTTAAGAAACGAAATTTCTTTTCCGATAACATTACGGAAAAGAGTGATGCAAAACCTCAAATGCATCAGGAGATCTATTATGAAGGCCAAAATATAAGTGGTCGGAACGTGAAGGAAGAACAGGACGTAATAATGAATGAAAAGAAAAAAGGGCGTTTTTTTGCTAATTATAATATGTTCTTCTAAAATAAACAAGCAGACTTCCAGTTCAAATATGGACAGTCTGCTTTTTTTTCAATACTTTTATATCCATTTCTTTTTGTCGGAAACAGAATATAGCCTATATTTGTTCCCTGATGGGACAAGTTGAACTGATTACTATCTTAGGCCCTACCGCCAGCGGAAAAACAACGTTGGCCGTAGCTTTGGCCAGACACCTTGATACGGAAATCATCAGTGCGGATTCAAGACAGGTGTATCGTCAAATGAATATCGGTACCGGTAAGGATCTGGGTGATTATATGATCGAAGGAACAAATATTCCTTATCACCTGATCGACATTTGCGAACCGGGAACAAAGTATAATGTCTTTCAATACCAGCATGATTTCTTCAACATTTTCCACCGGTTGAGGAAGAAAGGGAAAGTGCCCATTTTATGCGGGGGCACAGGTATGTATATAGAAGCTGTCCTGAAAGGATACAAATTACTGGATGTTCCCCCCAACCCGGAGTTACGCAACTCGTTAAAAGAAAAATCACTGCCGGAACTGGAAAAAATACTGACCTCCTACAAAACCCTTCATAACAAAACGGATGTGGACAGCGCTCAACGCGCCATACGTGCGATTGAAATTGAGGAATACTATCGGAACAAATCTCCTGAAAAAAATGAGTTCGAAGCCATAAACAGTTTTATAATCGGTATTGATATGAATCGTGAATTACGACGTAAAAAAATCTCCGTTCGATTACAAAGTCGTTTGGACGAAGGCATGGTTGATGAAGTACGCAAACTCATTGATGCCGGAATACAACCGGATGATTTGATATATTACGGATTGGAATATAAATACCTGACATTGTATATAACAGGTAAGTTAACATACAAAGAGATGTTCCGGCAACTGGAAATTGCCATACATCAGTTTGCCAAACGCCAGATGACCTGGTTCCGGGGAATGGAACGGCGCGGGTTTACGATACACTGGATAGATGCTTCTATTCCTACTGAAGAAAAAATAATGCGCTTTGCGCAAATTGACGCACTCCTTGATATTAAAAACATATAACTCATGACTGTAAATGATTTAATAAATTCAAAGAATTTTTTCCTGCTGGCAGGGCCTTGTGTGATTGAAGGTGAAGAGATGGCATTACAAATAGCCGAACGTATCGTTTCCATAACCGGGAAACTAAATATACCCTATATTTTTAAAGGCTCTTACCGGAAAGCGAATCGTTCGCGTATAGACTCCTTTACCGGAATTGGCGATGAAAAAGCCCTGAAAATATTACGTAAGGTACACGAAACATTTAATATTCCCACGGTAACAGATATACACGAAACAAAAGAAGCCGAAATAGCGTCCGAATATGTGGATGTACTCCAGATTCCTGCATTTTTATGCAGACAAACGGATTTGTTGGCTGCCGCAGCTAAAACCGGAAAAATTATAAATATCAAAAAGGGACAATTTCTGGCTCCCGAATCCATGCAATTTGCCGCACAGAAAGTAATAGATTCCGGTAATCCGAATGTTATGCTGACAGAAAGGGGTTCTACATTTGGATATACCGACCTGGTGGTCGATTTTCGCGGTATCCCGCAAATGAAGAAATTCGGTTTTCCTGTTATAACCGACATCACACATTCCCTGCAACAACCTAATCAGACTTCCGGGGTATCAGGAGGACTGCCCGAACTGATTGAAACCATCGCCAAAGC
>JAIRKN010000159.1 GCA_031260095.1 Tannerella sp.
TTATGCTCACGAAAAAAGGACATGCAAGCTTCGATGAGCTGCGTGATTGATAATTCTTTCATTTCTACGTTATTTTAAATTAAAGGCAATATCGCCTACTTAAAATAACGTTATGGAAACATATTATGCAAAGCTTCAATTTTATTGCATTGAAAGTTACTTGTTTGAAGTATATTTATATCAATCACTTTCCATAATTACATTCTTTTCATAAAAAAGGTTGCCTCTTTTGTCCCGGTAATCGTATTGATAAAACACGGTGTTCGAACGGTGTGCCGGACGGAAGGTCGTGTAATTTTCTTTGCCAGCCCTGCAAACGGAACAGCCGTTTAAAACGGATTCCTCTTTTCGTTTACGGGGTACTTTCCGTCCGTGAAGGGGTGAGACTTTATTTTTATCGGGCGCGTTTGGAATACCCAAGTTTTTCATGTAATTTTGCACGCAGTTATTTCTGAAAAATATGATCAATTATGGCTAATTATTTGAATGATGTATCCAGAACTTTTGGGGAATATTTGTTGATCCCCGGCCTTACAACAAAGCAATGTATCCCAACGAATGTATCGTTAAAAACTCCCCTTGTGAAATTCAAGAAAGATGAGAACCCGGCGATAAGCCTTAATATACCGTTTGTTTCGGCTATTATGCAGGCGGTTTCAGGACCGGATCTGGCCATAGAACTGGCACGCAACGGAGGGCTTTCGTTTCTGTTCGGTTCACAGTCGATCGCAAGTCAGGTTGATATGGTGCGCAAGGTGAAAAAATTCAAGGCAGGATTTGTGGTCAGTGATTCCAATCTGACGCCGGAAAATACGTTGGCCGACGTGATCAACCTTGTCAGAAAAACAAATCATTCCACAATCGGCATAACAGACGACGGCCACCCTAACGGCAAACTGCTGGGAATCGTAACCAGCCGCGATTACCGGATAGAAAGGGACGATCCGAAAATGAAGGTCAGTGATTTTATGACGCCTTTTGACAAACTGATCTTCGGGATGTCAGGCATAAGTCTGAGCGAGGCGAATCAAATCCTGTGGGAAAATAAACTAAACACGCTTCCGATCATTGACGAAGACCGGAATTTGATCTACTTTGTGTTCCGTAAAGATTATGACAGCCATCGCGAAAACCCGTGCGAGCTATCGGATGCAAATAAAAAACTGATTGTTGGCGCCGGTATTAATACGCGTGATTATAAAGAGCGTGTCCCGACCCTGATCGAAGCGGGCGTAGACGTTCTGTGTATTGATTCTTCGGACGGATATTCGGATTGGCAGGGGGAAACGCTCCACTGGATAAAGGCCCATTACGGCGACAAGATACCGGTGGGCGCGGGGAATGTCGTCGACGGAGAAGGCTTCCGTTACCTGACGGATGCCGGCGCTGATTTTGTGAAGGTCGGTATTGGCGGCGGATCTATCTGTATCACACGTGAACAGAAAGGGATCGGACGCGGTCAGGCGACCGCATTGATGGATGTGGCCAATACGCGCGACCAATACATGCGGGAAAAGGGTGTTTATGTCCCTATTTGCAGCGACGGCGGCCTCGTCCACGATTATCACATGGCGCTGGCATTGGCTATGGGGGCCGACTTCCTGATGATGGGGCGTTATTTTGCACGATTCGACGAATCGCCGACAAAAGTACTGCGTGTCGGTAATAATTATGTAAAGGAATATTGGGGAGAAGGGTCTAATCGCGCCCAGAACTGGCAGCGTTACGATATGGGAGGGAACGAATCCCTGAAATTTGAAGAAGGGGTGGACAGTTATGTCCCTTATGCCGGGAAGATGAAAGACAATCTGGATGTTACATTGGGTAAGATAAAAGCGACGATGTGCAGTTGTGGGGCAACAACGATCGGCGACCTGCAAAAAAATGCGAAGATTACGCTCGTATCCTCCACCAGTATCGTAGAAGGCGGAGCGCACGACGTGATCCTGAAAGACCAGGGATAACGATTGTCAATCCGCGAACAACGCACAGAATGGTAAGTCTTCTGCAAATAGACCACCTGACAAAACGCTTCGGCGACCTTGTCCTCTACGAGAACATCTCATTCGGTGTGGCCCAGGGACAGAAAACCGGACTCATCGCACGGAATGGAGCCGGTAAAACTACACTACTGAATATAATAAGCGGAAAAGAAAGCGCCGACGAGGGGGACGTTGTCTTTCGTAATGATCTGCGTGTCGGTTATCTGGAACAATCGCCCGCATACCCCGAAGGACTGACGGTCTTACAAGCCTGCTTTTATTCCCAAAGTGAACTCGTCCTCCTGATCGCTGATTATGAGGCCGCGTTGCTTTCAAATGATACGAAGGCCCTGGAAACGCTTATCCCACGCATGGAACAGGAAAAAGCATGGGATTATGAGCGGAAAGCCAAACAGATCCTTACACAATTGAAGATAAAAGATTTCGACCGGAAGGTAGAAACGCTTTCCGGCGGACAGTTAAAACGGGTCGCCCTGGCCAATGTGCTGATACCGGAACCGGAACTGGTCTTACTGGATGAACCTACCAATCACCTGGATCTGGAAACGATCGAATGGCTGGAAGGTTATCTGAAACGTTCGAATATCAGCCTGCTCATGATAACGCACGATCGCTATTTTCTGGATGAAGTATGCAATGAAATCATCGAGATTGATAATAAGCAACTCTACTCCTGCAAAGGAAATTACAGCTATTTTTTAGATAAACGGGCGGAACGCATGGAGGCGGCACAGGCTGCCATTGATCACGCAAACAACCTGCTGCGCAAGGAACTGGACTGGATGCGCCGTCAGCCGCAGGCACGCGCTACGAAAGCAAAATACCGCATAAATGCGTTTTATGAACTCGAAAAGAAAGCCGGACAACGGCAGGAAGAAGGGAATGTCAACCTGAATGTGAAAGCTTCCTATATAGGTTCCAAGATATTCGAAGCCGGACATGTATGTAAAAGTTTCGGAAACGTCCGGATCCTGAATGATTTCAATTATGTCTTCTCAAGGTATGAGAAACTCGGTATAGTAGGAGATAACGGCGTTGGGAAATCTACCTTCATTAAACTGTTGATGGGAGAAATCCCGCCCGACAGCGGCGGCTTTACTATTGGTGAAACGGTGCGTTTCGGCTATTATAGTCAGGACGGACTGCCGTTTGACGAAAAGATGAAAGTCATTGATGTCGTACAGGATATTGCGGAATACATCACATTAGGCAACGGAAAATCGTTAAGCGTATCGCAGTTCCTCAACTACTTTCTTTTCACGCCGGAAAAGCAGCATCACTTTGTTCACAAACTAAGCGGAGGAGAAAAAAGACGGCTTTACCTGTGCACGATATTGATGAGTAATCCGAATTTCCTTGTACTTGACGAACCTACCAACGATCTGGATATCGTCACGCTAAACGTACTGGAGGACTATCTGGCAAATTTCAAAGGATGCGTCATTGTCATCTCGCACGACCGGTATTTTATGGATAAAGTGGTAGATCACCTGTTTGTCTTTCACGGTCATGCGGATATTCGGGATTTTCCGGGCAATTATACACAATACCGCTTGTGGAAAACACAACAGGAGAGATCCGGCGGCAAACAGGGAAACCCGTCTTCCGGAGGAGCGCCCGGTCAACCGGCGGCAACCGGCGGCAAACCGGCTTATCGCCCACCCTTCGGCAAAAAGAAACTCAGTTATAAAGAACAAAAGGAATTAGAAGCATTGGAGGAAGAAATACCGACGCTCGAAGATAAAAAAAGCGCCATAGAGGAAGCGCTGAATAGCGGGACACTGTCAATAGAGGAATTAAACAGGCAATCGGCGCGCATCGGAGAGTTAATGGAAGAAATCGACGAAAAAACAATGCGATGGCTTGAATTAAGCGAATAACACGAAAGATTCATTAATATGCAAAAAATACGGTTTGGCGTTGTAGGAACGAATTTTATTACCGGCTGGGTCATCGAAGGAGGGCGTGAAGATAAACGATTTGAGTTATCAGCCGTTTATTCGCGTTCGGAAGATACGGCCCGTCTGTTTGCCGCGAAGTATGCGATCCCTCATCTGTTCACTTCATTGGAAGAAATGGCGGCAAGCCCGCTCATCGACGCCGTATACATAGCCTCCCCTAACGCTTTTCATGCAACACAAAGCATTCTTTGTATGCGGCATGGGAAGCATGTGCTATGCGAAAAGGCTTTTGCTTCCAATGCCCATGAAGTGAAATGTATGATAGAAACCGCCCGGCAACACCGTGTTGTACTGATGGAGGCCATGAAACCGACATTAACGCCCGGATTCCGCGCCATACGCGAGTCATTGCACAAGATAGGCACCGTACGCCGTTACTTTTCCTGCTATTGCCAGTATTCATCGCGTTATGACAAACTGAAAGAAGGGATTGTGCTAAACGCTTTTAACCCTGCGCTTAGTAATGGCGCAACGATGGATATCGGCGTTTACACGATCTACCCGATGACGGTTCTTTTCGGCCGGCCGAAAACGATTCATGCCACAGGGTTAAAGTTGTCAAGCGGTACGGACGGACAGGCAGCGGTTCACTTCACATACGACAACGGACTTATTGCTACCGTCCTGTACGGAAAAATAGCAGATTCCACCCTACCGACCGAGATACAGGGCGAACAGGGGACGATTCTATCCGATCGCATTAATATCATAGGGCGTGTATCCCTTATTCACCGGAAAGGCGCTACGGAAAACCTGCACTTCCAAACCGAACACAACGAATATTACTACGAAATAGCCGAATTCATTGACGTTATCCTGTCGGACCGGAAAGAATCGACCGTGAACAGCCTGAATAATTCCCTGATCACAATAGAGATCTTAGATGAAATACGCCGTCAGCTAACCGTAAGTTTCCCTGCGGACAAAAATTAAATCCCGATTGCTATTTCTCAACAAAGACTAACGTCGGATCCAGCGGATAACGTCCGAAATCTTTTCCGTAGATAGCCAGTCCGCCGTTTACGCCTTCGGGCGTTTCGAAACGAATCCGGATGTCCTGTCCTTCGGTCAGCGCCGCAAGCGGAATCTGCGTTTTGATTAGATAACCGTAAGAACCGGCTTCGTGCAGCCGTTTGTTACGCGGCTGCGCGAACCATGACAGCGCCCCGCGATGATCGGCCGGGTCGTCCGGCAACCAGGCGTCGCCACACGCTTTCCCATTGACGTAAATTTTCACATACGAGGGGAATGTCTGCATGTCGGTCATCGGATAGGCATTCCTGTTCTTTGACGG
>JAIRKN010000231.1 GCA_031260095.1 Tannerella sp.
TAAAGCCAAAGAAGCGCCAGATTCTGCCGGATCCGGTGTACGGAGATACAAGGGTTACACGTTTTGTAAACCACTTGATGTATGATGGTAAAAAAAGTATCGCATTTGATATTTTTTATTCCGCTTTGGATAATGCAAAGGCAAAATTGCCGAATGAAGAAAAATCGGCGCTGGAAATTTGGAAATCGGCGCTGGAAAATATTACTCCTAAAATAGAGGTAAAGTCTCGCCGTGTAGGTGGGGCAACCTTCCAGGTTCCAACCGAGATCCGTCCGGATCGTAAGGAGTCTATTTCAATGAAAAATTTAATTGAGTATGCCCGTAAAAGAGGGGGCAAATCAATGTCGGATAAGTTGAGTGCGGAAATTGTAGATGCGTTCAATAACCAGGGTGGTGCGTTCAAACGGAAGGAAGATATGCATCGTATGGCCGAAGCGAACCGCGCTTTTGCTTATTTCCGTTTTTAATAATTAATGAATCAAAAAGATGAGCAAAGTTGACGGAATATTAAAATATACAAGAAACATCGGTATTATGGCGCATATCGATGCAGGTAAAACAACAACTTCCGAACGTATTCTTTTTTATACAGGACTTACCCATAAGATCGGCGAGGTGCATGACGGCGCCGCAACAATGGACTGGATGGAGCAGGAGCAGGAACGGGGTATCACAATTACATCCGCTGCAACTACCGCTTTCTGGAATTATGATAACGAGAAATATAAAATAAATCTGATCGACACTCCGGGACACGTTGACTTTACCGTTGAAGTAGAGCGTTCATTACGTATCCTGGATGGCGCCGTAGCCGCATTTTGTGCAGTCGGCGGCGTGGAACCGCAATCGGAGACGGTATGGCGTCAGGCGGATAAATACAATGTTCCCCGCATCGGTTATGTAAATAAAATGGATCGTTCGGGTGCGAACTTTTTTGAAGTGGTTCGTCAAGTAAAAGATATATTGGGGGCGCTTCCTTGTCCTATTCAGATACCGATCGGGTCGGAAGAAAATTTCAAAGGGGTCGTTGACCTGATTACAATGAAAGCTATTCTCTGGCATGATGAGACGATGGGCGCCGAATACAGTGAGGAAGAAATACCGGCGGATTTGCTGGAAGAAGCGAAGGAATGGCGTGATAAAATGCTGGAAACGATCGCTGAGTGTGATGATGTTATTATGGAGAAATATTTCGATGATCCGTCAACTATCACCGCAGATGAGATTCATGCGGCGATCCGTAAAGGCACTATATCTATGGCGATTAATCCGATGATATGCGGATCCTCATTCAAAAATAAAGGCGTGCAGACTCTGCTGAATGCAGTTTGTTTATATCTGCCCAGTCCGGTAGACACACCTGCCATTGAAGGTCATGATGTGAATGATCCGGATAAAATAATTGTGCGTAAGCCTCTTACGGAAGAGCCTTTAACGGCTTTGGCATTTAAGATTGCAACCGATCCGTATGTAGGTCGTTTATGCTTTTTCCGTGTTTATTCGGGCGAGATGAATGCCGGTTCTTATGTATATAATACACGTTCCGAAAAGAAAGAACGTATATCCCGTTTGTTTCAGATGCACTCTAATAAGCAGAATCCGATGGAAAAGATCGGTTGTGGCGATATCGGTGCAGGGGTAGGTTTTAAGGATATACGCACAGGCGATACCCTGTGTGATGAAAATCATCCGGTTATATTAGAATCCATGGAATTCCCGGATCCGGTTATCGGTATTGCGATAGAGCCTAAAACTCAAAAAGATATGGATCGCTTGGGTACCGGTCTGGCTAAGTTAGCGGAAGAAGATCCTACGTTCCGTGTTGAAACCAATGAAGACACGGGTCAGACAATCATACGCGGTATGGGCGAGCTTCATCTGGAAATCATTATTGATCGTTTACGTCGTGAATTTAAAGTGGAGTGTAACCAGGGACGTCCGTTGGTATCCTATAAGGAAGCCATTACACAAACAGTGGAATTACGCGAGGTCTATAAGAAACAAACCGGTGGTCGCGGTAAATTTGCGGATATTATTGTAAGCGTAGGACCTGCTGATGCCGACTTTGAAGAACATCTTCAATTTGTTGATGAAGTAAAAGGAGGTAATGTGCCGAAAGAATACATACCTTCCGTGCAGGCAGGTTTTAAGAAAGCGATGAATAATGGCGTGTTGGCCGGATATGCGCTGGATAAACTGAAAGTCGTGTTAAAAGACGGATCTTTTCATCCGGTCGACTCAGACCAGTTGTCATTTGAGATTTGTGCTATTCAGGCGTTCAAGAATGCGTGCGTGAAAGCCGGTCCTGTTTTGATGGAGCCGATCATGAAAATAGAAGTAGTAACACCTGAAGAGAGTATGGGGGATGTGATCAGCGACCTGAATAAGCGTCGCGGTCAGGTAGAAGGAATGGAATCAAGCCGTACAGGTGCGCGTATTGTGAAAGCGAAAGTGCCTTTGGCGGAAACATTCGGTTATGTAACGGCGTTGCGTACGATTACCTCCGGCCGTGCCACTTCATCTATGCAGTTTTCGCATTACGAGCAGCTTTCTTCTTCGATTGCGAAGCAGGTGCTTACCGAAATGCAGGGACGTGTTGATCTGATCAAATAATTAAAAGATATAATATGAGCCAGAAAATCAGAATTAAATTAAAATCTTACGATTATTCGCTGGTCGACAGATCTTCGGAAAAAATCGTTAAGACCGTAAAGGCTACCGGTGCAATCGTAAGCGGACCGATTCCTCTTCCTACGCACAAACGTATTTTTACGGTAAACCGCTCAACTTTTGTAAATAAGAAGTCTCGCGAGCAGTTCGAATTGTCTTCTTATAAAAGATTGATTGATATTTACAGTTCAACTCCCAAAACCGTCGATGCTTTGATGAAGTTGGAATTGCCGAGCGGCGTTGAGGTAGAGATTAAAGTATAGGCTATTGACAGAGTCATAAGCAATAAGTAAAATTTAAAATTAAGTGAAATGCCAGGATTATTAGGAAAAAAAATCGGAATGACTTCCGTTTTCAGTGCCGAGGGAAAAAATCTTCCATGCACTGTTATCGAATTAGGTCCTTGTGTTGTTACGCAGATCAAGACAGAAGAAAAAGATGGCTATAAGGCAGTTCAGTTGGGTTTCCAGGAAAAGAAAGAGAAGCATACAACGAAACCGGAAGCCGGTCACTTCAAGAAGGCAAACGTAGCTCCGCAAAGATACTTGGCCGAGTTCAAGGGATTTGAGAATGAATATAAACCCGGAGATGTGATTACAGCAGAGTTCTTCAATGACGCTATTTTTGTGGATGTTGTCGGAACATCTAAAGGGAAAGGATTTCAGGGTGTTATGAAACGTCACGGATTTGGTGGCGTTGGTGAAATGACACATGGTCAGAGCGACCGTCAGCGTAAACCGGGTAGTATCGGCGCTTGTTCGTATCCTGCGAAAGTATTCAAGGGTACGCGTATGGCCGGTCAGATGGGAAACGTCCGTGTGACGATACAAAATCTGGAGGTGATAAAAGTATTGCCGGAACAAAATCTTTTGATGGTAAAAGGTTCGGTTCCCGGAGCAAAAGGTTCAATTTTATTAGTAGAAGTATAAGGAAATGGAACTAAACGTATTAAATAAAAAAGGAGAAGAAACCGGAAGAAAGGTGACTCTTCATGATGCGGTTTTTGGAATTGAACCGAATGATCATGCGATCTATTTGGACGTAAAGCAATATATGGCAAACCGTCGTCAGGGTACGCATAAATCTAAAGAAAGAAGCGAGATAACAGGAAGTACACGTAAGCTTATCCGCCAGAAGGGTAGTGGAGGTGCACGCCGTGGCGATATCAAATCGCCGGTATTAGTTGGTGGCGGACGTGTATTTGGCCCTAAGCCGCGCGACTATAGCTTCAAACTAAATAAGAAAGTGAAAGCATTGGCCCGTAAATCGGCGCTTTCTTATAAGGCAAAAGAAAATGCCATTACCGTTGTGGAAGATTTTAATATGGAAGCTCCGAAGACAAAAGACTTCCTTACATTTATGAAAGATCTCAAACTGGATGGTAAAAAAATACTGATGGTATTGCCGGAAAATAATAAGTTTGTGTATCTGTCGGCTCGTAATCTGAAATCAGCCAAGATTGTAACCGTTTCCGAATTGAATACATATAAGGTGCTTGATGCGGGAAGCCTGCTTCTGACAGAGAGTTCGATAGCTATCATTGAGAAAAATTTAACATCATAAGGAGGCAGCGATATGGGAATTATTATTAAACCGATAGTAACGGAAAAACAAACGGCTATGACAGAAAAGATGCCTAACCGTTTTGGATTCCGTGTTTCTCCGAAAGCCAACAAGCTGGAGATCAAGAAGGCCATTGAAGATATGTACAATGTGAGTGTTGTCAGTGTAAATACGATGAATTATTCGGGTAAGGTAAAAAGCCGTTATACGAAATCAGGTGTTATTACAGGCCGTCAGGACTCATTTAAAAAAGCAATAATAACATTGAAAGAAGGAGATACAATCGACTTTTTCAGTAATATTTAATAAAAGAGATGGGAATACGTAAATTAAAGCCCACAACCCCGGGGCAAAGACACAAAGTTATCGGTGCATTTGATAAAATCACTGCAAGTACACCGGAGAAATCTCTTGTTGTAGGTAAAAATCGTTCGGGTGGACGTAATAACACGGGTAAAATGACCATGCGTTATATTGGAGGCGGACACAAACGCCGGTACCGGATTATCGACTTCAAGAGAAATAAAGATGGCGTTCCTGCAACAGTAAAAGCGATAGAGTATGATCCGAATCGTACGTCGCGTATCGCATTGTTGTATTATGCCGACGGATATAAAAGCTATATCGTCGCTCCTAATGGATTGGAAGTTGGCCAGACAGTGATGTCAGGTGGCAATGCTGCGCCTGAAATAGGAAACGCATTACCAATGAAGGATATTCCGGTGGGTACGATTATTCACAATATCGAACTTCGTCCGGGTCAGGGTGCAAAGCTTGTACGTTCGGCCGGCGCTTTTGCCCAGTTAACTTCAAGGGAAGGAACTTATGTTATTATAAGAATGCCTTCCGGAGAAACGAGAAAGATATTGTCGATATGTAAAGCGACTATAGGTAGTGTGGGAAATTCAGACCACGCGCTTGAAAAATCAGGAAAAGCCGGTCGTTCGAGATGGTTGGGACGTCGTCCACGTAACCGCGGGGTTGTAATGAACCCGGTTGATCACCCGATGGGTGGTGGCGAAGGACGTGCGTCGGGAGGTCATCCTCGTTCACGCAAAGGCTTGTATGCTAAAGGTCTTAAAACAAGAGCTCCGAAGAAATCATCTTCACGCTATATAATTGAGAAAAGGAAAAAGTAAACTGATTAATTGAAAGAAAACTTATGAGTCGTTCATTAAAAAAAGGTCCGTACATCAATGTGAAGCTGGAGCAGAAAGTTTTAGCAATGAATGAATCGGGCAAGAAAGCGGTAATTAAAACATGGGCGCGCGCATCGATGATTTCACCGGATTTTGTGGGTCATACGATTGCCGTTCATAATGGAAATAAATTTATTCCGGTGTTTATCACTGAGAATATGGTAGGTCATAAATTAGGGGAATTTTCGCCAACGCGTATGTTCCGCGGCCATGCCGGTAATAAAAGATAAATTATTAGACTATGGGTGCAAGAAAAAGAATATCAGCAGAGGCAAGAAAAGAAGCGTTGAAAAGCGTATCTTTTGCAAAATTGAACAATGTGCCGAGTTCGCCGCGTAAGATGCGTCTTGTGGTAGACATGATCCGTGGTATGGAGGTATTCCGCGCTTTGGGAGTGTTGAAATACTCAAACAAAGAAGCTGCGGCTAAAGTAGAAAAGCTGCTTCGTTCAGCGATTGCCAATTGGGAGCAGAAGAATGAGCGGAAGGCGGAAAGTGGAGAATTATATGTGACATCAGTAAACGTGGATTGTTCAACCACATTGAAACGTATGCGTCCCGCGCCGCAAGGTCGCGGTTACCGTATCCGTAAACGTTCGAATCACGTTACTTTGTTTGTCGATACAAAAGATGTTGTGAAGAATGATACAGAAAATAATATGGAAAGTCAAAATTAATTGCAGATGGGACAGAAAGTAAATCCGATTAGTAATCGTTTGGGAATTATCCGAGGTTGGGATTCCAACTGGTATGGCGGAAAGAATTATGGTGATATGCTGTTGGAAGACAGTAAGATCCGTAATTATCTGAATGCCCGTCTGGCAAAGGCAAGCATTTCACGTATCATTATTGAGCGTACTTTGAAGTTAATAACAATCACGGTATGCACTTCACGTCCGGGTATTATTATCGGGAAAGCCGGATCGGAAGTAGATAAACTGAAAGAGGAACTGAAAAAGATCACAGACAAAGAAGTCCAGATCAATATATTTGAGATTAAGCGTCCTGAGTTGGATGCTGTGATTGTGGCAAACAACATTGCCCGTCAGTTGGAAGGTAAGATTGCGTACCGTCGTGCAGTGAAAATGGCTATTGCTTCTACGATGCGTATGGGGGCCGAAGGTATAAAAGTGCAGGTTTCCGGTCGTTTGAACGGAGCTGAAATGGCTCGTTCCGAAATGTATAAAGAAGGGCGTACGCCGTTGCATACATTCCGCGCCGATATTGATTATGCATTAGCCGAAGCTTTGACAAAAGTCGGCCTTTTAGGTATCAAGATCTGGATTTGCCGTGGCGAAGTGTACGGAAAGAAAGATCTGGCTCCTTCATTTACATCATCAAAGGATACCGGCTATAAAGGTGGCGAAGGTTCCGGGCGTGGTGATAGGCCGTTCAAAAGAAGAAAGGGCGATCGGGACAGAGATAGAGATAGAGACAGGGCGAATCGTTAAAGATAAAAATTAAATGTTATGTTGCAACCTAAAAAAGTAAAATACAGAAGGCCGCAGAAAGGCCGTGCAAAAGGTCTTGCTCAGCGGGGAAATCAGTTGGCATTCGGTTCGTTCGGAATCAAATCATTGGGCACGAAATGGCTCACCGGCCGTCAGCTTGAAGCAGCCCGTGTAGCAGTAACAAGATATATGCAACGTCAGGGACAGGTGTGGCTCCGGGTTTTTCCCGACAAGCCTATTACTAAGAAGCCGGCTGATGTGCGTATGGGTAAAGGAAAAGGAGATCCGGAAGGCTTTGTTGCTCCGGTGAAGCCGGGTCGTATAATATTTGAGATAGAAGGCGTTTCCTTTGAAATCGCAAAAGAAGCATTGCGCCTTGCGGCACAAAAACTTCCCGTAATCACAAAATTTGTAGTACGCCGCGATTATGACATTAAAAATGAAAATGTGTAAGAGTTATGAAGATTGCAGAAATAAAAGGTCTTAGTACCAAAGAATTGATAGAGAGAGTAGACGCGGAAGCGGCTTCACTGGATCAGATGAAGATCAATCATAGCGTTTCGCCGTTGGACAATCCTGCACAAATCAAACAATTGCGCAGAACGATTGCCCGCCTGAAAACGGAGTTACATCAAAGAGAACGACAAATTAATAATTAATGAGCCTGATGGAAACGAGAAATTTAAGAAAAGAAAGAACAGGTGTTGTAACGAGCAATAAGATGGATAAAAGCGTTGTTGTTGCTGTTAAGTGGAAAGAAAAACACCCTATTTACGGTAAGTTCGTAAATAAGACAAAAAAATATCATGCTCACGATGAGAAAAATGATTGTAATATCGGTGATACGGTGAAAATTATGGAAACACGTCCGTTGAGCAAAACAAAAAAATGGCGGTTGGTTCAAATAATCGAAAGGGCTAAGTAAGATGATACAGCAAGAAACAAGATTGGTAGTAGCGGATAACAGCGGCGCGAAAGAAGCATTGTGTATCCGTGTATTGGGAGGGACGCGCAGACGTTATGCTTCTGTCGGCGACATTATTGTGGTTACCGTAAAGAACGTGATCCCGGCAAGTGAATTGAAAAAAGGAACAGTATCAAAAGCGATTATTGTTCGCACGAAAAAAGAGGTACGTCGTTCGGACGGTTCTTATATTCGTTTTGACGATAACGCGTGCGTGCTGTTGAATCAGGCAGGCGAGATCCGTGGCAGCCGTATTTTTGGTCCGGTAGCCCGTGAACTCCGTGCGACGAATATGAAAATAGTATCATTAGCACCTGAAGTGCTTTAATATGTAAACAGTTATTGTGATGAGTAAATTACACATAAAAAAAGGCGATATCGTTTATGTAAATGCCGGTGAGGATAGAGGCAAAACGGGACGTGTATTAAAAGTACTTGTGGACGAAAAGCGTGCCATTGTCGAAGGTATAAACATGGTAACGAAGCATACGAAGCCGAATGCGAAAAGTCCGCAGGGCGGAAGGGAAACGAAGGAATCTTCCGTACACATCTCAAATCTGAATCCGGTAGACCCGAAATCAGGAAAACCGACACGTATCGGACGCCGAAGAGATGATAAGAGTAAGAAAATAGTACGTTATGCTAAAAGGTCTGGGGAGGATATGAAATAATGAGTACAACCGCTACATTAAAACAGGATTATAAGGAACGTATCGTTCCTGCCTTGAAAAAAGAATTCAGTTATAAATCGGTCATGCAGGTGCCCGTTTTGGAAAAGATCGTGGTAAACCAGGGATTGGGTATCGCTACGGCAGATAAAAAAATCATTGATGTTGCAATTGATGAACTGACGATAATTACCGGACAAAAAGCCGTAGCGACTTATTCCAAGAAAGATATATCCAATTTCAAGTTACGCCGCAAAATGCCTATTGGTGTGATGGTAACGTTGCGTCATGACAGGATGTATGAGTTTCTGGAACGTTTGGTGCGTGTTGCTTTACCGCGTATCCGCGACTTTAGAGGTATTGAAAGCAAGCTGGATGGACATGGAAATTATACGCTCGGAATACAGGAGCAGATCATCTTTCCTGAAATAAATATTGATAATATTACTAAAATATTGGGAATGAATATTACCTTTGTGACTTCTGCGAAAACAGATGAAGAAGGTTATGCCCTGCTGAGAGAGTTTGGTTTGCCTTTTAAGAACGTAAAAAAGAATTAAGATATGGCAAAAGAATCAATGAAAGCTCGTGAAGTGAAAAGAGCCGGATTAGTAGCAAAATATGCTGCAAAAAGAGCACAATTGAAAGCGGAGGGTAAATACGAAGAATTACAGTCTTTGCCTAAGAATGCTTCACCTGTTCGTTTGCACAACCGTTGTAAAATTACCGGTCGTCCGAAAGGATATATGCG
>JAIRKN010000252.1 GCA_031260095.1 Tannerella sp.
AGACAGTGGTGAAAACAAAGTATATTTTCGTGACAGGAGGCGTTGTGTCTTCTCTGGGTAAAGGGATTGTTTCGGCCTCATTGGGAAAGTTGCTGCAAGCACGGAATTATAAAGTAACAATACAAAAGTTTGATCCGTATATTAATGTGGATCCGGGGACGCTTAATCCTTATGAACATGGGGAGTGTTTTGTGACGGTTGACGGACACGAGGCGGATCTGGATCTGGGACATTATGAACGTTTCCTGAATGTGCCTACGACACGTGCGAATAATATCACGACAGGCCGTATCTATCAGAATGTGATAGAAAAAGAACGTCGTGGCGACTATTTAGGGAAGACGGTGCAGGTTATACCCCATATTACGGATGAAATCAAACGAAATGTCAAGTTGTTGGGGACAAAAGAAAAATATGATTTCGTTATCACGGAAATAGGTGGTACGGTCGGCGATATTGAATCGTTGCCTTTCATTGAAAGTGTGCGCCAGTTGAAATGGGAGCTGGGTAAGGACTGTATCTGCGTGCATCTGACGTATGTTCCTTTTATCGCTGCCGCTAAAGAATATAAGACCAAACCTACGCAACATTCTGTAAAACAGTTACAAGAATTGGGCGTTCAGCCTGATATCCTCGTACTCCGTACCGAACATGAACTGAGTACTCCGATCCTTTACAAAGTGGCCTTATTTTGTAATGTCTCCAAAGAAGCGGTGGTTCAGTCGGTCGATGTATCGACTATTTATGAAGTGCCTCTGATGCTTCAGCGTCAGAAAATGGATGAAATCCTGCTTGAAAAAGTAGGTCTTCCCGTCGATTCAACTCCGGAATTAAAACAGTGGAAAGAGTTTCTGCACCGTAAAAATAATGCGGAAAAAGACGTGAAAATTGCGCTTGTCGGAAAATATGTAGAGTTGCAGGACGCCTATAAATCAATCGAAGAATCATTGCTTATATCTTCCATCTATAATGACCGTAAGCTGGATCTGCATCTTATTCATTCGGAAAAGGTGGATGAGAATAATGTGGCGGAACAGTTGAAAGATATGGATGGCATCGTGATTGCGCCCGGATTCGGACAGCGGGGGATCAATGGGAAGTTCGTTGCGTTGAAATATGCCCGTGAGCATGATATTCCGTGCCTGGGGATTTGCCTTGGCATGCAGTGCATGGTGATCGAATATGCCCGTAATGTGTTAGGGTTTGAAGGCGCTAATTCTACCGAGATGGAGCCGAATGCTCCCTATAAAGTGATCGACCTGATGGAAGAGCAGAAGAATATTACGAATCTGGGAGGTACGATGCGTCTTGGTGAATACGAATGTGTCCTGAAGAAAGGCACGAAAGTTTACGAAGCCTACGGAAAGCAACATATAGAGGAACGTCACCGTCATCGCTATGAGTTTAACAATGAATTTAAGAAACAGATTGAAGAAGCGGGAATGAAATGTGTCGGTGAAAATCCGGAAACAAACCTTGTTGAGATTGTGGAAGTTCCGAGTTTGAAATGGTATGTCGGAGTACAGTATCATCCGGAATACAGTTCTACGGTGATTCGCCCGAATCCGTTGTTTATAGGCTTTATAAAGGCGGCTATAAAAGTAGATAATAAATAATGTGTAACGTATTTATAAGAAACGAATGGATAAAAATACAATAACAGGTTTTGTTTTAATCGGATTAGTTTTAATCGGCTTTACCTGGCTGAATCGTCCTTCAAAAGAACAGATAGAGGCCAGACAGCGTTCTCAGGATTCGATAACGTCGGTCGTGAGGGAGATGCAGGAACAGGCGGCGCTCCTGGAGCAGGGAAAGAGTGACGCATCGCCGCTTAGCGAGGCAACGGAAAGGCTTACCGATTCTTTGCAACAAGTACAGTCCCGGAATAATTTTGGAGTTTTTGCTGCTGCTCTGAATGGTACGGATGAAGTGATCACGCTTGAAAACAATTATATAGAAGTTAAGGTAAGCACGAAAGGAGGGCATGTATCTTATGCCCGCGTGAAGGATTATCTTACTTATGGAAAAGAACCGCTAATCTTGTTTGACGGAAACGATTCGAAGTTTAATGTTACTTTTGTTACGGCAACAAATCGTGTGGTCAATACTTCCGATTTATATTTTACACCGGTAAGAGGAAATGACCCTAATTCCGTGACGATGCGCCTGAGTGTAGGGGAGAGTGGGCTGGTAGATTTTGTCTATACGCTGAATCCGGATGATTATATGCTGAATTTCACCATCCGAACAAGCGGATTGAACGGCCTTCTGGCCCCCTCTACGAATGCGTTGGATATTCAATGGAGCCAGCGGATGAGAACGCTGGAGAAAGGACGTAAACTGGAGAATCAATATACCGGATTATATTATAAATTCCTTGCCGATGATGTAGAACATTTCGGAGAGGCGAAGGATGAAGACAAACAGTTGTCAAACCGCCTGAAATGGATTGGATATAAAAATAAATATTTCACATCGGCATTGATTGCCGACGACGCTTTTGCCGCAACGACCCTTTCTGTCAAACAGGAAACGATAGAGGCCGAATACCTGAAAGATTTTAATACGACAACCGCGGTTGCCTTTAATATCACAGCCGGTGAAGCGATCGGATTCCGGTATTTCTTCGGGCCGAATAAGTATAAACTATTACGTTCCTATGATAAAGGCGTTGATCCGGATCGACAGCTGAATCTTGATAACCTTGTGCCGATGGGTTACAAGTGGGTGCGTCCGATCAATCAATATTTTATCCTGCCGATATTTGATTACCTCGGTAGATTTATATCCAATTACGGATTGATTATTTTTCTTTTAACCCTGGCGGTTAAACTTGTACTGTTTCCTCTTACTTACAAGTCCTATATGTCGCAAGCCAAGATGCGTGTGTTGCGTCCGCAGGTAGAAGCGTTAAAACTTAAATTTCCCAAGAAAGAGCAGTCCATGGAATTGCAGCAGGCGACAATGGCCCTGTATAATAGCGCCGGCGCTAACCCGATGAGCGGATGTTTGCCGATGTTGCTCCAGATGCCCATCCTGATCGCGTTATACTGGCTGTTTCCTACGGCGATTGAGATTCGTCAGCAGGGATTTCTCTGGGCGGAGGACCTTTCAACGTATGATGCGCTTATATCGTGGAATACCAACATACCGCTGATCACTCCGTTTATTGGGAATCATATCAGTTTGTTCTGTCTACTCATGACGATTGTGAACCTTGTATACACAAAAGTTAATATGAGCATGACCAATACCGGACAACAACAAATGCCGGGGATGAACATGATGATGTATATCATGCCGCTGATGTTCTTCTTTATGTTTAACCA
>JAIRKN010000279.1 GCA_031260095.1 Tannerella sp.
GATAATAATCAGATCCATGTCTTTTATTCGCGTTGGGAAAAAAAGTATGGCATGGGCGGTTGGATAAGCCGTTGTGAGATTGCTCATGCGGTGGCCGACCGACCTGAAGGGCCATATACATATATCTCGACCGTTCTGGCGCCTCGTCCGGGATTCTTTGACGGCACTACCTGCCACAATCCGACTGTTTATAAAGTCGATGGACGATATTGGCTTTTTTATATGGGTACGTCCAACGGAAAGTTTGGCACCAAACGGATTGGCTATGCGGTAGCCGATTCGCCCTGGGGGCCATGGGAAAGATGTGATGAGCCGTTGTTAATGCCGGGGAAATCCGGTGAGTGGGATGATTATATTACGACGAATCCGGCTTTTCTGAAACACCCGGAGGGAGGATACTGGCTTTATTACAAATCCTGTAACGAAGATGAATACCGGAATCGACGGATCAGCGGCATTTCGGGTAACCGGAGGTATGGAGTAGCCTTTGCCGATACGATTACGGGGCCTTACGTTCGTTATGAGAAAAATCCGGTTGTAGACTTTTCCGGTTATGGTGAAAACCGGCAGGTGGAGGATGCTTATATCTGGTATGAAGACGGGATATTCAAAATGTTGATGCGGGATATGGGGTTTTATGATCATACGGTAGGACTTTATTTTGAGTCGAAAGATGGTCTGGACTGGGGAGCGCCCAAGATCGGATGGTTTGGGACGGATCATTATTTTGAACAACCGCCGGCGCCTAAGCATCTCGACCGTTACGGACGGTTTGAACGGCCACAATTGCTGATGAAAGACGGGAAACCGGCCTATCTTTTCTGTACGGCTCAGGGCGGGAAAGAAGAAACGGCATCCGGTTTTGTTTTTCGGATTAAGTCCGAATAACAGTAGAAACAAAAAGGGGACGCCGTAACAGACGTCCCCTTTTATTTATTTGCTCCAGTCCTGTGCCAGCATACGTTGATAGCTGTTATAGCGCCATTTGGCATTATCTTCGGCTGCTTTAAACAGTTCTGCCGCTTCTTCCGGGAATTGTTTGGCGACAGAAGAGAAACGCACTTCACCTTTCAGGAAATCCTGGAATTTATCCCATTGCGGCTCTTTACTGTCAAGTGTAAACGGATTTTTCCCTTCTGTTTCCAGTGCCGGATTGTAGCGCCATAACTGCCAGTATCCGCAAACGACGGCTTCTTTTTCTTCTCTCTGGCTTTTGCCCATCCCGGCACGCAGTCCATGACTGATACAGGGAGCATAAGCGATAATCAGCGAAGGCCCGTTGTATGCTTCCGCTTCGCGGATAGCTTTCAGTGTTTGCGACTGATCGGCTCCCATTGCGATTTGTGCTACATATACATATCCGTAGGTTGTGGCGATCATACCCAGGTCTTTTTTACGGATACGTTTACCTGCCGCGGCAAATTTTGCGATGGCTCCGACCGGCGTTGCTTTGGAAGACTGTCCTCCGGTATTTGAGTACACTTCGGTATCCAGCACAAGAATATTTACATTCTCGCCGGATGCGATTACATGATCCAGACCTCCGTAACCGATATCATACGAAGCGCCGTCGCCGCCGATAATCCACTGCGAACGTTTTACCAGATAGTGGCTCAGTTCTGCCAGTTGACGGCCGGCTTCACATCCCGGATGAGTGGCCGTATATTCTTTCAGCAACGGAGTGATGCGGGCGGCCAGTTCCTTCGTCTTGCCGGCGTCGTGGCGGTTGGCAATCCATTCCTCGAATAGGTCTTTCGGAGCGCCTCCCTCAATCGCTTCTTTCATCAGTCTGACAAGACGTTCGCGCATCTTTTTATTAGCAAGTTCCATACCCAACCCGAACTCACAGAAATCCTCAAACAGGGAATTGGCCCATGCGGGACCCTGTCCTTTATCATTAGTAGTATAGGGGGTAGAAGGGATGGAGCCTGAATAGATAGAACTACAGCCTGTCGCATTGGCAATCATCTCACGATCGCCGAACAACTGTGTAATCAACTTCACATACGGCGTTTCGCCACAACCGGAACAGGCGCCGGAAAATTCAAACAACGGAGTGGCAAACTGGGAATTTTTGACATTTAACTGAACGTCCACCAGATGTTGTTTTGATTTCACATTTTCCACACAATAATCCCAGTTCGTCCGCTCTTCCAGTTGAGTATCCAGCGGAACCATTTTCAATGCTTGATTACCTTTAAAACCGGGACATATATCCGCACAGTTACCGCAACCCAGACAGTCCAGTACATCTACCTGAATACGGAAAGCCATTCCCCTCATAGTTGCCGGAGCTTTCATCTCCAGTGTATCAAATGAAGCGCCGGTCTTTTCTGTTTCGTCCAGCACGAACGGGCGGATAGAAGCATGTGGACAGACGTAAGCACACTGATTACACTGTATACAGTTATTTTTGTCCCATACGGGAACGTTTGCCGCTACGCCGCGTTTTTCATATTGCGATGTACCCTGCATCCATGTTCCGTCTTCACTTTTTATAAATGCCGAAACGGGGAGCAGGTCTCCGTCCTGTGCATTAATAGGGCGAACGACTTCGTTGATAAAGGCCGGATCATTATTAGGCGCCGTGTCATCATCCGGTAAATTGGCCCATGCCGGATCAATCACGAATTGCTTATATTCGCCGCCGCGATCCACTGCCGCATAATTCTTGTTTACAATATCTTCCCCCTTGTTGCCATACGATTTCACGATGAATTTTTTCATCTGGTCAATCGCCTGATCTACCGGTATTACATTTGTAATGCGGAAGAAAGCGGACTGTAGAATCGTATTTGTACGGTTACCCAGACCTATTTCCTGTGCAATATCTGTTGCATTGATATAATAAACCGAAATATTCTTTTTCGCAAAATAGCGTTTTACTTTATTAGGCAAATGTTTTGCCAATTCGTCGTTATTCCAGATCGTATTCAACAGGAACGTACCGTTTTCGCGCAACCCTTTTGTCACATCATACATACGCAGGTAGGCTTGTACGTGACATGCTACGAAATTCGGCGTATTAACGAGATAAGTAGAACGGATGGGATCGTCTCCGAAACGAAGATGAGAACAGGTAAATCCCCCTGATTTCTTAGAGTCGTAGGAGAAATATGCCTGACAATATTTATTTGTATTATCACCGATGATCTTAATGGAGTTTTTGTTTGCCCCCACGGTACCGTCGGCTCCCAATCCGTAGAATTTAGCCTCGTACATCCCTTCGCCGCCCATTGCAATTTCTTCTTTTTGCAGAAGGGAGGTATAAGTAACATCATCCACGATACCGATCGTAAACTGGTTTTTAGGCATTGCCATAGCTAAATTTTCATAAACGGCAAGGATCTGTGCCGGCGTTGTATCCTTCGAAGAAAGTCCGTATCGTCCGCCGACGATTTCAGGCGCATTATCTTTTCCGTAGAAACAGTCTTTTACGTCCAGGTACAGCGGCTCGCCGTTAGCGCCCGGTTCTTTTGTACGATCCAATACAGCGATACGTTTGGCTGTTTCGGGGACGGCAGCCAGGAAATGTTTGGCCGAGAACGGACGATACAGATGTACGGCCACCAAGCCGACCTTTTCGCCTTTTGCAGTCAGGAAATCAATCGTTTCGCGAATCGCTTCCGTCACAGAACCCATAGCAATGATCACACGGTCGGCGTCGGTTGCTCCGTAATAATCAAACAGTCCGTATTTACGTCCCGTCAAAGCGGAAAGCTCTTTCATGTATTCTTCCACGATTGCAGGAGTTGCTTCGTAATAAGGATTAGAAGCTTCGCGATGCTGGAAGAATGTATCCGGATTTTCAGCCATACCGCGTGCTACCGGTGTTTCCGGATTTAATGCGCGTGCACGGAATCCCGACAATGCTTTCCGGTCGATAAGGGGCGCCAGATCTTCATTCGCCAGCGCCTCGATCTTTTGTATCTCGTGTGATGTGCGGAAGCCGTCGAAGAAGTTCACAAAGGGGACCCGTGACTTGATAGATGACAGGTGAGCGACAGCCGCCAGATCCATTACTTCCTGTACCGATCCTTCGGCCAACATGGCAAATCCGGTTTGCCGGCAGGCCATCACGTCTTGATGATCGCCGAAGATAGAGAGTGCATGTGACGCAATCGTACGGGCCGAAACATGAAACACGCAAGGTAACAATTCCCCGGCAATTTTATACATATTGGGAATCATCAGTAGCAATCCCTGGGAAGCCGTATAAGTAGTAGTCAGCGCGCCTGCCTGGAGAGAGCCGTGAACGGCTCCTGCCGCACCTGCTTCCGATTGCATTTCCTGAACCAGCACCGTTTCGCCGAAGATATTTTTTCTTCCGGCGGCAGCCCATTCATCTACGTATTCTGCCATAGTAGACGACGGAGTGATCGGATAGATCGCGGCTACTTCGCTGAACATATACGAGATATGCGCAGCCGCTTGATTTCCGTCACAAGTCAAAAATTTCTTTTCTTTTGCCATAATCTTAAATCTTTAAATCGTTATATAAATCATTTCATTTTTCAGTATAGAAATCCGAAAAGCCAGACCGGGATAAGATTATCTTCACCCGTGTCGATCTCATTCAATACATAGTAATATTTCGGATTATTCTTAAACATTCTGTTTGTCTTTATACAGAAAGAATGTTCATTATTAATAGTAAAATCGGCATATTTTGTCCCTTCGTTGACCAATGAATCTTTTTGCATCTGATTATAAAAAAATGTTTTACATTCGGGAAGCTCATTCACCGGCTTTTGATTGACAACATGTAAAAGGTTTGTATTGTAGATATACACCTTGGACGGTTTTTTCGGAAAACCATCGCCGGCGTTATACAACATATTCACTAACCGGGCGTCGGTCATATACTTAATATAATTCATGACCGTTGCGCGCGACATATCAAGCTCCTTGCTTAACTGGCTGATATTGGGTGTACAGGGTGCTTCGAGTGAGATCAGATACAGGAGTTTCCGTAATTTGGGGAGGTAACGTTGTTCTATCTGCCGGATGTATAAAACGTCTACCTCAAGCGTCATATTCATCGTTTTAAGCAGATTCTCCGAATAATTCCGTTTCTCCAGAAAGAAAGGATAAAAGCCATGATGCAGATAATCTTTAAAATCTGCCTGCAACTTTTGTTTCATCTGTCCGGCAATCCTTTTAGCGATCTGTTGATGATTTTGCAGAATATCATTTAGCTTATATACCGGAAACTGTTGATCATTTATGAGATTCAGATATTCACGGAATGAAAAGCCGCGCAAATGATATACGGCGACTTTACCCGACAGATCCTGATTTTCCTCTTTTAAGCGCATGACGGAGGGGCCTGAAAAAATGATTTTAAGATCGGGGAATCTGTCATAACAGATACGTAATTCTCTTGACCATTTCGGATATTTGAATACCTGGTCGATAAGCAGGGTTTTGCCTCCGTTAGCATGAAATTCCCTGACGAAATCAACCAGGGTGCGTACTGTAAATATAAAATGATTCAGATTAATATACAGACACTCACGGTTATTTATTCCATAAAACTCTTTTGCGTATGACAGAAGGAATGTCGTTTTGCCTATACCGCGCGACCCTTTAATCCCAATCAGACGTTCATTCCGGTTGATTTCATCCATCAGACCCCGGCGCACCAATGAGGCCGGAAGATGAGATAACAGATATTGATGTGTACGGTAAAAGGATTCCACAGAGTGTATTGCTAAATTATAATCGGGTGCAAAAATAAGGAAAAAACTCAAAATTGCAAACTGGAGTTTACAATTTTATGTTTTTTTTTATATTGGAGAGATTTGTCTACTTTTGCAGAATAAAACAAATTTATTTAATATAAGATGATAAAAAATAAGAATCCGTTTTTCGACGTATATGACACACCTTATCAGACGATACCGTTTGATAAAATAAAGAATGAACATTATATTCCGGCTTTTGAAGAAGGTTTTCGTCTTTTGAAGGAAGAGATAGATCATATAGCCGGTGATCAGCGGAAGCCTGCATTTGAAAATACGATCCTTGAACTGGAAAGGAGTGGTGAATTTCTAAAGCGTGTATCCGGTGCTTTTTTCGGCATTTTAGGTGCGGTGACGGATGATGAAAAAATGGAAATTGCAAGGGAGGTATCTCCGAAAATGTCGGAATGCCGGCACTATATATATTTGAACAAACGATTATTCAGACGGGTCAGGGAGGTTTATAATAAAAAAGAATCCCTGAATCTGAATCTTTCGGTTGAGGATAAGCGTCTTCTTGAGAATACATACAGAAGCTTTATAGACAGTGGCGCAGCCCTCCGTGAGAAAGATAAAAAACGATACAAGCGGTTAAGCACGGAATTATCCCTGTTATCGCTTGATTTTGATCATAATGTATTAAAAGACGAAAACTGTTTCGAATTATTGCTTACGGACAGGGATGATTTAAACGGTCTACCTGTTGATATACGCAAAACGGCCTATTTAGCTGCAAAAGAAAAAGGGCGGAAGGGTTGGCTCTTCACGCTTTCCGCACCGAGTTATATCCTGTTTATGCGTTATGCCGACAATCGCATGTTACGGGAGAAGATGTACAGGGCTAAAATGGCGGTAGGCAGTAATGAAAATGAATTCAACAACCATGAGATTATAAAGAAAATTGTAAACAAACGCTATGAAATAGCCCGTCTTTTAGGTTTTGACAATTATGCATCGTACATATTAAAAGATACGATGGCTAAAGACCAAAAGCAAGTCTACCGGTTCCTCCGGCAACTGCTTAAAAACTATAAACCGTTTGCCGAAAACGAATACGAACAACTCCGGGAGTTTGCGTCCGCAATGGTAAATCACGGGGGCGGAATAAAAAGCGGCAAAATTCCGGCGGAGAAGCAAAGCCGGGCGTTTGCCGAAGACAGTAACTGTTTTGCGCTGATGCCCTGGGACTGGAGTTATTATGCGGAGAAATTGAAAAAGCAGCGCTTTGACGTGGATGATGAAATGACACGTCCTTATTTCGAACTGGAGCGTGTGAAAAAAGAAATTTTCGGACTTGCCGCGGATTTATACGGACTGACATTCGAAAAAGATTCAAAGATCCCGGTATACCATAAAGACGTCGCCGTCTACAAAGTACTGGATTCGGATAAAAGCATATTGGGGATATTGTATACGGATCTTTTTTCACGTAACACAAAGCAGTCGGGAGCATGGATGAGCAGTGTGAAAGGACAATTCATAGATCACCTGAATATTGATCACAGACCCTGTGTGATGATTTCGATGAACTTTCAGCGTCCGTCGAAAGAGCAACCCTCATTATTAACATACAACGAAGTAAAAACATTTCTACATGAATTTGGCCATGCGCTTCACGGATTACTGACTAAATGCAGATATGAGAGTATGTCCGGCACAAATGTAAAACATGATTTTGTAGAACTTCCGTCCCAGATCATGGAAAACTGGTTAGACGAACTGGAGTTCACGGGTCGCGTCAGCGCCCATTATAAAACGGGGAAAAAAATACCCGGGCGATTAGTAAAAAATATAATTGATGCGTCCAACTTCAACATCGGGTATACCTGTTGCCGTCAGGTAGGTTTCAGCCTGCTGGATATGGCGTGGCATACGCTGGATTCACCTTTTGACGGCAGCATTGAGCAGTTTGAAAAAAAAGCCTGGGAAAAGGCTTCCATACTTCCTGAGATAGACAAAGCGGTGATAAGTTGTAGTTTTGGTCATATCTTCTCCGGGGGATATGCGGCGGGATATTATGGATACAAATGGGCGGAAGTATTAGATGCGGATGCGTTTTC
>JAIRKN010000006.1 GCA_031260095.1 Tannerella sp.
GTGTCGTGTCCGGCAGTAGAAGCGCGCCAGAAATTTCCGTCGATTTGTTTCTCCGGCAACGTAATCTTCCAGTCTCCGACACGTAATCCGGTGATGTCCGTATTATTGCGGAAATAGGCATATTGATCGCTTGCCCGTTTCCCATTGTTCAGGAGCAGATCCGTCAAATCGTGACCGTCTAAGCGTATGCTGTCGGGTACACCGACGCCCGATAAATGTGCAATGGTAGGAAACCAGTCCAACGTAGAAGCGACATCGTTTCTGACGGCCGGCGCGATCTTACCTTTCCAGTAAGCAATCGCCGGGACGCGAACGCCGCCTTCATAACTGGTGCCTTTGCCTTCCCTGAGCGGAATCGCTTCACCGCCATGCGGACCTTCCTGTAACCATGGCCCGTTATCGCTGCTAAATATAATTAATGTATTCTCCAATACGCCCTTTTCTTCAAGCGCTTTGACGACCTCCCCTACGCTCCAGTCGATTTCGAGTACGGCGTCGCCATAAACTCCATGACCCGATTTGCCATCAAATTCTTTGGAACAGAATACGGGAACATGCACCATATTATGCGCCAGATAAAGGAAAAACGGCCGGTCTGTGCGCTGTTTGGCAATAAACTTTACGGCTTCTTCCGTATAACGCTTAGTGATTTGCGTTTGGTCGATCAGGTATTCCTCCACCTCATTCCCGCGAAGAAACACTTGTCCCAGCATATCGTTGCTGTACGGAATCCCGAAATATTCATCAAAACCATTCTGGAGAGGGAGATAACGATCTCTATGCCCAAGATGCCATTTTCCTACAATGGCCGCTGCATACCCTGCCGGTTTTAACAGTTCGGGAAGGAGCAATTCCTGTTGAGGTATTCCCGAATAACTTTCCGGGAAAAAGACATGCCGTATGCCCATACGCACGGGATAGCGTCCGGTAAGAAGGGCGGCGCGCGAGGGGCTGGATACGGGCGAGGCCGAGTACAGGTCGGTAAATCGTATGCCCTCGTCGGCTAATTTGTCAATGTTAGGCGTCTGCCATTTCTGTTGTCCGTAACTGCTTATGTCGGCATATCCCATATCATCGTTGTAGATGATCACTATATTGGGGCGTAATTCCCCGGTAGTCCCATTTCCGGATGTTGCCTGTGATGAACAGCCTGTGATTGCACAGGGGAATCCGATAAAAATTAATTCTTTTACGCATTTCATGATTTTGCAATTTTAATATTTATAATCAATATCCATCATTCTGTTTCAGATTCGGATTTGCATTTATTTCTGTTTGAGGAAGCGGGAAAAGCACATGGTGGGGCTTTGCCGCGGATTTACCCCGCGCTTGCGCACCGGAGATAAATGTTCCCTGACGGATTTTATCGCTCCGGCTTTTTTGCTCGAAATAAAATTCCCATGCACGCTCTTTAAAAATATGATCGCGTAACGTTTCTTTTGTATAGCCGGCCAACTCTATCGGAGAAACGCCGGCACGTTCGCGGACGAGGTTAATCAGCGAAACGGATTCCTCATTCGGCCCGTTCAATTCGTTCAAGGCTTCGGCTCTGCTCAGTAATAGATCCGCATAACGTAAGACAGGTATATCATTGCCGTAGGAGGCGCCTAAAGCGTCTTTGTCAAATTCGTATTTGCCGGCATACGAGCGGTCGTTGCCCAACAGTTGTATAAACTCGCCATTAGTATTGGTATAGGAAGTGATAATCAAATCTTTCCTTGTATCTGCCGGATCAAAAGAATTTACAAAATCATCAAACAGATATACGCGGGAAGCATAGATCGTCTGGTTGGGCAAATGCGGGTAATCCGTCGGAAAAGTGTTGGCGATAAAGGGAGTTCCCGCCTGAGGATTTCCCGGTATCACCCAAATCAATTCACTGTTGCCTTCATTCTCAATAAGGAACGTTTTCGTATAGTCCGGAAACAAAGAATATTCGTTTAAGTTTATGACTTGTCCGGCAGCGTCGGCTGCTTTTTGCCATTGCTTCGTATTCAGATACAATTTGGTTAATATTCCTAAGGCAGCGCCTTTGGTTGCCTTGCCGTAAGTATCCTGCTTTACGGGCAATACGGCGGCGGCTTCCAGCAGATCTTTTTCGATAAAACGAACGGTTTCTTCTTCGGATGAACGTTCGAGATAATGATCATCGTCAGGCGATTTATACAACGGTAGAGCGCCGAACCAGTCGAAAAGGAACGCATAGGCAAATCCTCGTAGGAATTTTGCTTCGGCAATCAACTGCGCCTCCACGTTTTCATCCGAAACGCCGGCCAAAACAATATTAACATCTCGAATAACGGAATATAACTTATTCCATGAACCGCTGAAATATTCATGACTGCTAACCCATGTAAAATTACATAAGGGCGTAAAATGTGCCTCGATAGCGCCATATTCATTCCATGTTTCACCGGAAGTCATTCCGGGTCCATAGAAATAAAAATATTCCCTTAATTGTGCATTACCGTAAGCGGAAGTCAGGATCGTTTGCCGGGCTTCCGTCGTAGTCAGATAAGTATCTGTCGTTAACTCGGAATAGATCGTTTCATCCAACAGTCCGTCGCATGAATAAAAAGACAAAGACAAAGACAATAATACGGCGGCTAAAAGATATATTTTATATGATTTCATATTACTTGGTAATTAAATGTTATTTTAAAAAGATAAGTTCAATCCGACCGACCACGTACGCGCCAGCGGATAAGTATTCAAATCCACGCGGGCGCTATTGTTTCCGAAGGTATTGGCTTCGGGGTCATAACCGATGTAATCGGAGATGGTAAAAATATTCTGGCCGCTGATATAAATACTTGCAGCGCTTATATATTTCCTGTTTACCGGAAGGTTGTACGCTAATTGCGCATATTTTAACCGCAGGTAAGAAGCGTCTTGCAAGGCCAGCGTATTCACTTTCCCGCCGCCGTATGAAGTCGGTTCGGTACCCGACGGCCATTTCCCGTCCGGGTTACTTTCCGTCCAACGGTCGGAAACTGTCGCAGTAAGCATGTTACGCCGGTAATTACTCGGATACATGCTCTCCATAATATTGCCGTTAAAAGTTTCGCCGCCCTGTTGTCCCTGCAAAAGGAAACTGAAACTGAAACGTTTGTATGTGAACGAGTTTTGCCATCCGTATGTGAAATCGGGATAGGGGTCGCCGATAATTTGCTGGTCGGAAGCGTTTATTTGTCTGTCTTTATTCACATCTTCGTAGATGGGGAAACCCCGTTTCGAATCAGGCTGAGACGAAGCCGCCACTTCCTCTTCTTTTTTGAATATGCCGATAACTTTGTATCCATAATAGGCAAAGGCAGGCTTACCTTCGGTGATGATCACCGTATTGCCTATATTAGAGGCATTCCCCGTAAGAATTTCCTTTACGTCGCCCAAATCCGTCACCTTATTTTTCACGGTAGCCAGATTCACGGAAGAGTTCCACTGGAAACGACGCTTATCAATAATTACGGCTGTCAGATATAGCTCGACGCCCCGGTTTTGCAACGATCCGATATTCGACAAAATAGAAGTATATCCCGTCGCCCTCGGTAAAGGCAAATCAATCAACATGTCATGCGTACTTTTCAGAAAATAATCCAGGGTAATATTCAACCGTCCCTTAAAAATAACAGCGTCAACACCGACGTCCGTTTGTGTGGTAGATTCCCA
>JAIRKN010000017.1 GCA_031260095.1 Tannerella sp.
AAATCGGTAGGCAAGGGTACCCAGACGTCTATTGCACCCACTATCTTTTGTGTTGATGTGGCGTCGATAATTTTTATATCAGGCATGTATTTCTTTATTATTTCAGCGCGGCGAATATATTCAGGCACTCCCGATTCAGGCACTTCATCCCAGATATGTTCCATATACATGTCTTTCCAGCCTTTACTTTTAAGATGATCATAAAAAGCGGGGTAGTATTGTGACCAATAGTTCAGTACCGTATCATTTTTTGTCCAGGCCTTACCTCGAAGTTCTGCCGGAAAATAAGGGCGCATACATTCGATCCGTTTCGCTCCACCTTCCCTGATTACGAGTTCCGCCCCCCGGTCGAACTCCGTAAAGTCAAAGGTATACCGGTCACCGGAAACCGTAGACTTAATCCCACTTGTACTAACCTGAAAAACATTGTTCCCATGATCGCGCATAATATGCACGAATTTGGTATATAACTCCCAGTAACGGTCGGAAAAATCTTCTACCTCTTCGCCTTTCTTGGCAATCTCGTTAACGCCCCAGAACCAGTTTGTTATATATAAAGTCTGTTCGGGCAATACTACATTATAGACTTTGGCTTTCACCTCTTTCTCCAACCTGAATTTTTTACCGCCGGCTTTGCCCGATAACACGATTTTAGTCGTATAATCGCCTGCTGTCGCATCACGTGGAACGGCATAGTTAACCCATACAGGCTGATTTACTCCTGCCGCGATGTCCTTTGTTTCAATCTCTTCAAGACAGTCGGGATAAAGGTCGGAAATGGGGTAGAGGTTATCACGCGAGCGATCCTTTACATGCTTTCCTCCGGCGAAGATATAACCGACAAACGCTTTCAGTGAAGGGACGATGCGATTATTGTCTCCGTCGACCAGATCGCCGGCTTCATTACTGATAAAAAAGAAATATTCGGCCACTACAACACTACAACGATATAAATCAAAGTGGTAGCAAGGCTTGTTTCTTAGTCGTCAAAAAGCGCTATAAAATAATAACAGAAGATTTTTTTACGAACTTTTCCCGATATTCCGTACTTCTTTCCGGTATTGTAAAGGCGACAACCCTTCTTTTTTATTGAAGAATGTCGAAAATTTACCTACATTCTCAAAATTAAGCTTATAAGCAATTTCAGTTATGCTTAAATTAGTCGTATTCAATAATTCCTTGGAACGTAAAAATTTTAGATTGGCCTGATATTGAGCCGGCGATACATCTACATACTTTTTAAACATTTTCCGGAACCAGGAATAACTCACCCCAATCCTTTCCGCAATACTCCCGGGAGAAATATCTTCTTCTATTGTTTGCTTCATGATCGCACGCGCTTCATTGATTTTAATAACAGCATACGAATCACTAAACGTTTCATTACGGTACATAAAATGTACAAGACCTAAAATATAAAGCACAATACTTGAGATCAGTTGTTGATATCCGGCTCTTTCTTCTGCCGCATGATTCAGGATATCTTCATATAAACCGAGAATAGCAGAACTGAAACCTAAATGAAATACGGGGGTTGCCGGAGAGAAAAATCCGTTTTTCACCCGGTTATCAATATGCAAACCGTGAAACCCAACCCAATATTCAACCCAGCCGCGATCTTTATCCGGCTCATACGTATGCCATTCATTCGGAAACAACAGGATCATTGTACCGGCAGTAATTTTTCGTTTTTTGCAAGATTTCGATTCAAAATACCCACTACCTTCAGGTATATAAATCAATTGGTATTCCTTCAAGACCCGGCCGTTATCCGGATTAAAAATATGTGATTCCGGATGCTGGGATAGAGGATATGAACTGTGCGGCGGTATCAACTGCCGCCCGACAGTCGTGACTACGATACCCCATGACTCATCAAGCGCACTGATATTGAAATATTTAATATTCTTACTCTGTATAACGACCATTCAGAAAAAACTTTTTTGAATTCTGTTCATTTTTGCTCCAAAGCCAGTAATTTCTTCTTCGCATCCAAACCACCGGCATAACCGACTAACTTATTATTACTTCCTATGATCCTGTGACAAGGAATGATGATGGATATAGCATTAGCTCCATTAGCAGTGGCCACTGCACGGACAGCTTTGGGCTTATTCAGCCGGTTCGCCAGCCCCGAATAACTTTCCGTCATACCATAAGGCACTTGCATCAATTCTTCCCAGACTTCTCTCTGAAAATCGGTTCCGGCCAGTAGCAAGGGGAGATCAAACACGGTTCTCTCTTTTGAAAAATACTGGTTTAACTGTTCACGGGTCTGCTCTATCAACTCCGAATCTCCTTCTTCATAGACCGCATTTAATGCTTTTTGTATCCGTGAATCAATAGCAATCCTCCTTTTTCTGTATTTCCAATCACACAAACAAAGTTTTTCATTAAATGAACCCAACAGTAATTCTCCGCAGGAAGTTTCGAATGATTGTATCTTTATCACCATTGTATTTAAAATTAATTACTTTGCAAAAGTAAGTATATTTTTCTCATTTCTCCCTTTTCCCGAATAAAAAAAAAGCACCGTTATGCTTGGGATATACCCAAAATAACGATGCTTTTAAAAAAAAATGGCGGTTACCTACTCTCCCACTTGCGTAGTACCATCGGCGTGACGAGGCTTAACTTCTC
>JAIRKN010000076.1 GCA_031260095.1 Tannerella sp.
TTTGTGAAACCGGCTTCTTCCATGGCGTTCAAGCCCTTAATCGTGA
This sequence comes from Tannerella sp., assembly GCA_031260095.1. Taxonomy (GTDB): domain Bacteria; phylum Bacteroidota; class Bacteroidia; order Bacteroidales; family Tannerellaceae; genus Tannerella. The sequence continues at coordinate 47 of JAIRKN010000076.1, forward strand.
TACCGCCGGGTGTGGTCACTTTATCTATTTCCGCTTCGGGATGACTCCGGTTGGCTTCCAGTAAGGCCACTGCGCCTTTTAGAGTCTGCATTTCGATGATTTTTGCCAGTTCCGGATACAGTCCGAGTTCTACGGCGCCTTCAATAGCGGCCCGGATATATCTGAAGGCATAGGCTATGCCACATGAGGCAAGCGCCATGCCTGCATTTATCAGGCGCTCTTCGACTACGAGGGTCAGACCCAGTTCGTCGAATAACACCTTAATTATTTCTATCTGTTCTTCCGTCGCATGGAATGATGAAACGATATTGACGCTTTCTTTCACTTCTATCGCCGTATTGGGTATAATCCTGAAGAGGGCGGGAATATCGTCATTCTTTTTCAAATATTCGCAAAGCGTACGAAAATCTACTCCCGCAGCAGTGGAAATAAATACCTGTTTTTTGTAATCCATCGAGGATTTTATTTCTTTTATAACCGTTTCAAGAAGCCATGGTTTGACGGCGACGATTATAACATCGGCATTTCTAACCGCTTCTTTATTATCCGTCACAACATGAATATCTTCGTTCACCCTTTTAATTGTATCCAATACTTCTTCCGAACGATCCGAGCAACAGATATCCGAAGCTTTTACGATGGCGCTGTTTCCTAATCCGCGTGCAATGGCGCCTCCTATATTTCCTGTCCCGATGATTGCTATTTTCATTTTATACTCTATATTATTAAAATTTCCTGCAAAGGTAAAATAAGCGGCATGTATTACAAAATAAAAACGTTTTTTTAGGGGTTCGTCAGCGTTAAAATTTATATTTATTTGATTATTCGTGTGTGAATCCGCTTTTATAATTTATCTTTGCAGGCAATAGTGGCTAATTTTAAAGAAGATAATATGAAGAGAAAATGGATTGCCGGAATAGTAATATTGTGTTGTTTTTGGGCTGTAAAAGCACAGGACAGCGGTGGCGGTTATGAGTTTACCGCTGTTAAAGAACTTAAAATAACACAGGTAAAAAATCAAAGCCGTTCGGGTACCTGCTGGTCTTTTTCCGGAGCGGGTTTAATAGAAGCGGAGCTTTTGCGGATGGGAAAAGGAGAATACGATTTGTCGGAGATGTTTATCGTGAATAAGTCATACATTGATAAAGCCGATAAATATGTTCGTCTTCATGGTTACCTGAATTATGCACAGGGAGGTTCTTTTGAGGACGTCCTGTATACTTTTAAACATTACGGAGCTGTGCCCGGAGAGCTGTATCGCGGACTTGAGTATGGCGATACCATACATGTCCATGGAGAAATGGAGAAATCATCTTTCGAGTTTTTAAAAGCGATCGTTGGAAACCCGAACGGAAAGCTGTCACCGGAATGGAAGAACGCCCACAAAGCGATTATTGAATCTTATCTGGGGAAAGTGCCCGAAAAATTTACATATAAAGGGAAAGAATATACGCCCGAAAGTTTCGGACAATCATTAGGCCTGAATATAGATGATTATATATCCCTGACTTCCTATACGCATGAACCGTTTTATTCGGCCTTCGCCCTTGAGATCCCGGATAACTGGCGCTGGGCACGTTCGTATAATCTCCCTCTTAATGAATTGATGCAGATTATCGAAAACGCGATCCATACGGGTTATACGGTCGCCTGGGCGTCAGACGTCAGCGAGAAAGGATTTTCACGCGATGGCGTTGCCGTCATACCGGATGTCGAATATATGGAAACAAAAGGATCGGATCAGGAGCGTTGGGTAGGGCTTTCCCGTATGGAAAAGGATGCGAAAATAAAGGAGTTGATCAAGTCGCCATGCAAAGAGATTGAAGTAACTCAGGAAATGCGCCAGAAAGCGTATGATAATTATGAAACAACTGACGATCATGGGATGCTAATCTATGGGATAGCGAAAGACCAAAACGAAAAAAAATACTATATGGTGAAAAATTCCTGGGGCGACACCGGTAAATATCATGGAATATGGTATGCATCGGAGGCTTTTGTCGCTTATAAAACGATAAGTATTGTGGTTCATAAAGATGCAATCCCTGCACCGGTAAAAACCAAACTAAGTATAAGGTAATATGGAATCACTGCTGGAACAAACGGATGTAGTACGTCAGAAAGGACGCCGCTGGCGTAAGATAAGAAATACGATTTTCCGTGTCGTATTGTTGGGGTTTGTGATCTGGGGTGGAATACGGTATTACTATCCTTATGCCGAAGGCGTTAAATCCGGTAAGTTGAATTATGTGGTATATAAAGGGGTGATCTTTAAGACCTATGAAGGAAAACTGATCCAGGCCGGATTTAAGTCTTCCGAATCGGGAGAAGGGATACAATCCAATGAATTTGTGTTTTCCGTAGCCAAAAAAGAGATAGCGGAAAAGTTGATGCATGCCGGAGGGAAAACCGTTGAACTTCATTATACCGAATATTTCGGGGCTATTCCGTGGCGCGGATATTCGCGGTATATTGTAGATGAAATTGTGAGTATATCGGATGAACATGAGAGGCCCGATGTGTAAGTTGTAAGTTGTAAGTCGTAAGTTGTAAGTCATAAGTTGTAAGTTGTAAGTAAAAAATCTTTTGCCCTTAGTTATAAGTCGTAATCGATAGTGTCTGTTTGTGGAATAAATAAATTGCTAATTATAAAAAAAATGTTTCGTATAGGATGTCACTTGTCAGTATCTAAAGGGTATGAAGCGATGGGGCGGGATGCTTTGTCGGTAGGCGCGAATACTTTCCAATTTTTTACGCGGAATCCGCGTGGCGGAAGCGCCAAAGCAATAGATGAGAAAGATATTGAAAAATTTTTGCAAATAGCAAAAGAACACGATCTGGCCTGTTTTCTTGCACATGCCCCTTATACAATGAACGTATGTGCCGCCGATGCTCACATACGCAGCTTTGCACTGGATATGATGATTGATGATTTGCAACGGATGGAATATTTTCCGGGAAGCTTGTACAATTTTCATCCGGGCAGCCATGTGAAGCAGGGTGTTGACGTGGGCACCCGCTTTATCATAGAGGC
>JAIRKN010000111.1 GCA_031260095.1 Tannerella sp.
TGAAACCGGAGGAACTTTATCCTATTTTTGCGAAAGAACTTGTTGCACAGGAATTGAACCGGACCGATTCATGGATTGAAATCCCGGATGAGATCCGCGATATGTACCGGGTGTGGCGGCCGACCCCGTTAGTTCGCGCTTTCGGATTGGAGAAAGCGCTGGATACGCCGGCGCATATTTATTTTAAAAATGAAAGTATCAGCCCGGTCGGTTCGCACAAACTTAATTCCGCGATTGCCCAGGCGTATTATTGCAAAAAGGAGGGAATTACGAATATTACGACCGAAACGGGCGCCGGACAGTGGGGCGCCGCCATGTCGTACGCAGCAAAAGCGTTCGGACTGGAACTGGCGGTTTATATGGTCAAGATCAGTTATGAACAAAAGCCGTACCGCCGTTCTATCATGCAGACGTTCGGGGCGCAGGTGATCGCTTCTCCGAGTATGAGCACAAAAGCAGGACGTAAAATACTGACGGAGCAACCGCAATATATGGGCAGCCTCGGAACGGCCATTTCCGAAGCCATTGAACTCGCCCTGCAAACGCCTAATTGCCGTTATGTGCTGGGGAGCGTTCTCAATCATGTGGTACTTCATCAGACCGTGATCGGGCTTGAAGCGGAGAAACAAATGGCAATGGCGGGAGAGTATCCGGATGTAGTGATAGCCTGTTTCGGCGGCGGCTCAAATTTTGGGGGAATAGCGTTTCCTTTCTTACGCCATAATTTTACGGAAGGGAAAGACGTGCGGGTTATCGCTGCCGAACCGTCGTCATGTCCCAAACTTACACGCGGCGTCTTTCAATACGACTTCGGCGACGAGGCGGGATATACGCCCTTCCTGCCGATGTATACGCTTGGACATACCTTTGCTCCTCCTCACATTCATGCGGGCGGACTGCGTTATCACGGAGCGGGAACGATTGTAAGCCAATTAAATAAAGACGGACTGATAGAAGCGGTTGACATTAAACAGTTAGACGCCTTTAAAGCGGCCGTGCTTTTCGCGCAGACCGAAAGTATTATTCCGGCCCCCGAATCGTCGCACGCAATTGCTGCGGTTATTCGTGAAGCGGAAAAGGCAAAAGAAGAAGGGACACAAAAAACGATATTATTTAATCTTTCCGGACACGGTTTGATCGATCTGGCTTCAGACGACAGTTATTTCGCCGGCGATTTATCCAACTACGAATTGACCGAAGCAGATTTGGCAAAAAGTATAGATCCGCTTGAGAAAATAATCTGAAACATCCCGTAACCGTATCAAAAAGCCATTAGCAGGAGTAATATTTTTCAAACAAACAAAGGAAAATGACAAAATCGTCATGACGGGTACGGGCGGATTCGCAACGGTTGGAACGCGTCTTACAATGACGTTTTTTGCAAATAATAGATTAACAGGCTGTTTTCGGCTTCGTTACGGAATGAATATTTGCAGGGACGCAGTGCGGTATAAATAAATTCATGAATTTCTCCTGAAATTTGTATTACCGGTTCCATAATTATTAATTAATGTACGAGCGAACATTATTTGTTAAATACAATCGAATATAATTGATAAGAACAAAATACATCTATATAAAGACTTCATTTCTTTTTCGACTTTCCGGATTTTTTTGCCATTGCCTGCGCCTCTTTGATCATCACACCGGGAGACTCGTTAAAATACCGGCGACAGAAACGGTTAAAATGACTGGGTGAATTAAAATGAAATTTATCCATTGTATCAGAAATCGTAACACCCGGCTTCATAAGGAATAGCCGCAATCGTTTGGCGGTCTCCTGTTGCATCCAACGGGCCGGAGATGTCCCAAACTCCTCGCGGAAACGCTTGTCAAAGTTTTTTCGCCCCATCCCTACAAGATTTGCAAACTCCGTTACCCGTCCGCTTTCCAGCTTGGGATACTTTTCCAATACCTTATTCCGAAAACTCATCGAATGGCAGATGAGCGGAGATAGGAAGGCTATGAGATCCTTTCGGGAACAAAATTGACGTAATAAAATAAAAAATTCGCGATGTTTCAAATTGTTGAAATGTTTGCAATCGACTTTCAACTTCTGAAAATACAACAATTGATCAAGAAAAACACGCACAGGGGCCGGAATAAACACAGGTCTGAAATCATAACTCAACTTCTCCGCCTCAGGCAGATATGCCCGGAACAATTGTTGGTCGCAGGAAGAGAGAACGGTATCAAAATACATGACATAGAGCTTTGTCTTCTTCACCGCTTTCATACGGATGGCGGACGACCGTAACAGAAAAATCATTTCATCAGATTGGAACAGGCGGTTTTCAAATTCGTTGCAACAAATATTTAAAACACCCTTCAAAACAAAAAATATAAAATTCAACGGCAAACTACCATTCCGAATCTCCTCTCCCGCATTTAACTCATAATAAGCAAAAGCAGTCTTCGCGTCTACCTGATCCGCACGGCATACGCCCAAGTCTTTTATCTTAAAAATATTCTCCATGAAAAGTTACCACCCATCTTCTTTTTTCAGAACAGGGTTGCAAATATATAGATTTTTAATATATTTGCAATATAAATCCAATAATTTTAGATATAATTATGAGTGGAATACAGGAGTTTCGGAATGTGGCCTTTAGAGATACCTCCTTTGCAAAGCTGATGCAAAAGCGGATCTATAACATACTGCTGATAGCGACAAAATATGATGCGTTTATGCTGGAAGACGATGGACGTGTAGATGAACAGATCTTTAATGAATACACTTCGTTAAGTCTGCGCTACCCTCCCCGGTTCACCCAGGTAACAACAGAAGAAGAAGCGCTGAACGAACTGAACAACCTCGGATTTGACCTGATCATTTTTATGCCGAACATCGTAGACCGCGATCTGTTCGGAACCGCCAAGGAAATCAAACGTCGTTATCCGGAGATCCCGATCGTTGTGCTGACTCCCTTTTCCAAAGAAGCGTCCAAATACATCGCAAACGAAGACCTTAGCGCTATTGATTATGTCTTCAATTGGTTGGGAAATTCGGAATTGCTACTGGCGATCATCAAACTGATCGAGGATAAGATGAACGCGCCGGATGATACGGAAAGCGTGGGCGTACAGATCATCTTATTGGTAGAGGATTCTATTCGCTTTTACTCTTCAACACTCCCCTATCTGTACCGGTTCGTACTGGAACAAAGTCAGGAGTTCGCAAAAGAGGCGTTGAATGAGCATCAAAAAACCCTGCGTATGCGGGGACGCCCTAAAATACAACTGGCGCGGACGTATGAAGAAGCGATCCGCATTTTTAATGATTATAAAGATAATATTCTGGGGATTATATGCGACATCAGTTTCCTGCATGAAGACGAAAAAGATCCGGCCGCCGGGTATAAATTTTGTAGTTATGTACGTAAAGAAGGAGGTCCCATACCGATTATTCTCGAATCGTCCGATCCGGAAAACCAAAAGTATGCAAAGGAGTTGGGCGCATCCTTCATCTATAAACAATCAAAAACGTATGCGTACGAACTGAAAAAGAAGATCATGCAACGTTTCGGATTCGGTGACTTCGTGATCCTGAATCCCGAAACAAAGGAAGAGATCATGCGCATAAAGGATCTGAAAGGTCTTCAATACAAAATGATGGATATTCCCGAAGATTCGTTGCGGTATCATCTTTCACGCAATCACTTTTCCCGTTTTTTCTATTCACGGGCCATGTTTCCGCCCGCGGAACTGCTCAAACGTGTGGATGTAAGCGAATACAAAGACATGGATGAGGCCCGGCAATTCATTTTTGATATTATTGTACAGTACCGTAAAATGAAAAATTTCGGTGTAGTGGCCGTGTACCAGAAAGAGCGGTTCGATGAATACAGTAATTTTGCACGGATTGGAGACGGATCGCTCGGCGGTAAAGGTCGCGGACTGGCATTCATCGGCGCTATGATCAAACGCTATCCTCAGCTGGAAAAGGAGAATTTTCCCGTCAATATCCCCAAAACAGTCGTATTATGTACCGATATCTTCGATGAATTCATGGAAACGAACCACTTATATTCGATTGCGTTGAGCGATGCCGAAGATGGTGAAATCTTCCGGTACTTCCTGCACGCCAGTCTGCCGACCCGCCTGATCGACGATCTGATGGCATTCTTTGAAGTCATCAGGCGTCCGGTAGCCGTCCGCTCGTCAAGTCTGCTGGAAGATGCGCATTATCAACCTTTCGCCGGCGTATATACCACCTATATGGTACCGAACATGTCCGATAAATACGAGATGCTGCAATCCGTAAGCGATGCGATCAAAGGGGTTTACGCATCCGTATTTTATAAAGACAGTAAGGCGTACATGAAAGCGACGAGTAATCTGATCGAAAATGAAAAAATGGCGATCGTCCTTCAGGAAGTTGTCGGACGGCAATATGGAGATCATCTGTATCCGACGATCAGTGGGGTGGCCAAATCACTGAACTTCTATCCGATAGGAAACGAAAAGGCGGAAGACGGAATAGCAAATATCGCACTTGGTCTGGGGAAATATGTGGTGGACGGAGGCGTCACACTGAGATTCTCTCCGCGTCACCCTCACAATATCTTACAAATGAGTACGATGGATTTTGCGCTACGCGAAACGCAGACCCACTTCCTGGCGCTGGACACGAAAGACGCTCCATTAAGCCTGGCCGCCAACGACGCGTTCAACCTGATCAAACTGTCCGTCAAAGATGCGGATCAGGATGGAATCCTGAAGTATATCGTGTCGACCTTCGATCCGCAAAACCAGGTCATACAGGACGGCTATTATCCCGGAGGAAGAAAAATACTGTCGTTTGCAAACATCCTGCAATACGACATGCTTCCGCTGAGTGAAACGCTCAATGAACTGCTGGAAATAGGAGAAAAAGAAATGGGACGGCCGGTAGAAATTGAGTTTGCCGTCGATATCAAGCCCGATTGCCGCGACAAAGGCTCTTTTTACATGCTCCAGATCCGGCCGATTGTCGACCGGAAAGAACTGGTTGACGAAAACCTCGAAATAATCGATAAGAAAGATACTATTCTATACTCAAAAAGCGTACTCGGTCATGGTATTATAAATAATGTATATGATGTATTATATGTGAAGTCAGATGCGTTTAATTCGTCAAATAATCAACAGATCGCTTATGATATCGAACGAATTAACCGGCAATTTACGGAAAAGGAGGAAGGATATGTTCTGGCCGGTCCGGGACGTTGGGGAAGCAGCGACCCTTGGCTCGGTATTCCGGTAAAATGGCCGCACATAAGCAATGCGCGCGTTATAGCGGAATATAGCTTGGCCCATTATCATATAGATCCAAGCCAGGGTACGCATTTCTTCCAGAACCTGACGTCCTGCGCCGCCGGATATTTTACGATAAATCCGAATGACGGCGATCTGTTCGATGAGGATTATCTGAACAGGCAACCGGCCGTCGAAGAAACAAAATTCCTGCGGCTTGTCCGTTTCAAAGAACCCATCCTTATCAAAATGGACGGGAAAAAAAGTATCGGGGTCGTTATGAAATCAACGCATAATTGATCGTGTATGGCTTTTGTTTTTACAGGTATACACCGCCGGGAACTGAAAACTAATGATGAAAATAATTTTTAAACTATATTATTATGCAAATATCTTATTATCACCCTGCCGAAATGATTTTCAGGCGGGCGGAAACGTATAAAAACCGTTCGGCAATCCGGTACCGGGATAAAAACGGAAAATGGCAAAAAATATCCTGGATGGATTTTGCGGAATATGTCCGTCTGACGTCGCAGGCTATGATCGAACAGGGCGTGGAGACTCATGAGAATGTCGGAATCTGTGCGCAAAATATGCCCGAATGTTTTTTTACGGACTACGGTGCATACGGGATTCGCGCCGTTTCTGTCCCGATGTACGCGACAAGTTCTCCGGCACAGATTGAATACATTGTACGCGACGCCCACATTCGTTTTCTGTTTGTCGGGGAACAATTACAATACAATAATACATTCCGGGTTCAGCAGGAAAACGGAAATATCCTGAAAAGACTGATCATCTTCGACCCGGCCGTCGTCCGTAATCCGGAAGACAAAACATCTATCTACATGGAGGAATTTCTCCGGCTGGGCGATCATGCTTTAGCAGAAACGGAAGTGAAGATAAGAAGAAGTAATGCCGTTCCCGAAGATCCGGCGGCCATCGTCTACACGTCCGGAACAACCGGCGAGTCAAAAGGCGTGATGCTCACACATGCCAATTTTCTGAAAGTATTGCGTATACATGACATGCGCCTGCCGGAAGTGAACGACAATGACCTGTCGATGTGTTTCTTGCCGTTAACGCATATATTCGAGAAAGCCTGGTCCTGCTATTGTTTTCACAAAGGGGTAGAAGTTGCCGTCAATCAGGATCCGAAAAAGATACAGGAGACATTGCCTGAAGTACGTCCCTCACTGATGTGCAACGTACCGCGTTTCTGGGAAAAAGTATATGCAGGCGTACAGGATAAAATTAACGGCTCACCGGGATTATTACAAAAAATATTCAGACATGCCATCAAAACCGGACGCCGGTACGTGCTTGATTACAAACGGACAGGGAGCAATGTACCCTTCTGGCTATCCGTAAAATTTCATTTTTATGATAACACGGTTTTCTCATTGCTGAAAAGAGTAGTCGGACTGGAACGCGGACGTGTGTTCCCCGTCGCAGGAGCGCCATTAGCTGATAACATTGCGGAATTTCTGCTGTCGGTTCATTTTCCCATCCGGTATGGTTACGGGCTATCCGAAACGTCAGCCACCGTTTGTTTCTATCCGCAGATAAATTATACGCTGGGATCCATCGGAACGATCATGCCGGATCTGCAAGTCAAGATCGATCCGAAGAACCATGAGATTCTGGTGAAAGGCGAAACCATCACAAGCGGTTATTATAAAAAGCCGGAAGAAACGGCAAAGGTGTTTACGGAAGACGGCTTTTTCCGCACAGGCGACGCAGGAAGGCTCGAAGGAGAGACCCTGTTTTTCCTCGAACGGATAAAAGATCTGTTCAAAACATCGAACGGCAAATATATCGCACCGCAAGCCATCGAATTAAGTATGAGCGGCAATAAGTACATCGAACAATGCGTCGTCATCGCCGACAAGTATAAATTTGTCAGCGCCCTGATCATTCCGGATTTCGAAGCGCTTGAAAAATATGCGCAATCAAAAAATATTCCGTTTGAGAATCGTAAGGAATTAATAAAGAAAGCAGAAATCATACGCTTTTTTCAATCCATTGTCGAGGATTGTCAGAAAGGGTTTGCCTCCTTCGAAAAAATCAAACGTTTTACGCTCCTACCCGAATCCCTATCGAAAGATAAGGGCGAAATCACCGATACTTTAAAAGTAAAACGCGCAGTCATCGCCAAAAACTATGCAGAAGAAATAGAAGAAATGTACA
>JAIRKN010000133.1 GCA_031260095.1 Tannerella sp.
TGAATGCTCCGGCGTTGTCGGCTTTCACTCCGGTGACCACCGAAACGGGAATAGGTACCTCCTGCAAAGTTTCTCTCTGCCGCCGGGCAGTGACGACAACTTCATTCAGCAGGTTGAAATCCTCCTCCAGTTCAATGTTCAGCAGATCCGGAATTTCGTAAACGACTATTTCCTGTTTTTTGTATCCGATGAAACCGGCTTGAATGATTGCCGGAAGAGCAGGAAGGTTGAGCGTAAATTCGCCTTCCCTTCCGGTTACTGCACCGGTCGTTGCCCGGTCGTCTTTGATGAATACGCTTGCTCCGGCGAGTGCTTCATTCGTCCGACTGTCCACGATTTTCCCTCGTAGGGTTTGTGCAGATATAACGCCCGAAAAACTTTCCGCTATCAGCAGAATGGCGAACAAATAGATAACCTTTTTCATGTTTGATAATTTTTAATTGTTAGACAAGGCAAAAGTAATATCCCGCTGTGCTGAACACAATCCCATATTTATGGTATTTTGACGTATCCGGGACAGTTTTAAAAGAGGCTGCCCCCTCAAAGGGGCTTATGGTAATCGGAAAAGCGCACCCTCTTCCGTATTAATTGTCAGCCCGGATTGCTTCGTTCCTTACAACAGAACTGTCGCAACAGCATGGAAACAATCGCCGCCACGCCCGGACAGGCTTCAAACAACTTCTTTAACAGAACTGAAAACCAATAGTGCACTTCGTTACGCAAGGAAGTGAATCAGATCGTTAAAAATTTCATGATAACACTTTTTTTAAAATTAAACATTTAATTAAATCGCTATTATTCAAAGAAGCATCAACTGCGGATTTAATGAATAACATCCTATTTGTTAAATCTGTAGCTGCTGACGGCATTTCTGAATGCGCGGCAGCAAATACGCAGTTGCGGCAAGAGTGTTTAAAATTCTCGGCGGCAAATCCGCAACCGCGACAAGCAGGTTGAAACAACGCAGCCGGGAATCGGAAACGGATGTACCTCCACCGCAGAAAGGGGTGACGACGAAGCGTCAACCGGCGAAATGCATTTCGCCGAAACGGACGGAACAGCGCTGGTCGGTCTGGGATGTTTCAAAAGCCTGAAATCGTCGTCCTCGCGAGATCCGATATTTTTCAAACAAACAAGGGAAAATGACAAAATCGTCATTGCGTACACACAGCATAACAAATGGTTATATCCCGGAATGCCCCAAAGTAATCTACAACTATGTCATGTGGTTTCATCCGGGATCCGGAGGCGCGGGATATACAGGCGCACGGAACGGGATAGCGGGGGCCATGGTAAGAATTGGAAAATCCGTTTGCACGGAATCTGGTATTTCAACTGTTATAGATGGTCTTATTTTGTTTTGCCAGTTCAATCATTTTGTGAAACAGGGCATTCGCATCCGCTACAAAAAAGTCACTTCCCCGTATTCTGTATGGGGTAAAGATATTTTCGGGAACATGTTTTTTCAGAAATCCGGGGACATTTCTTTTTTGAATATTCCGGTGAGCCGCTAAGGTTTCAACCTCTATGACTTCTCCCGTGGAAAGCTTAACCTTCCCGAAATATGACTGAGAGGTACGGGTTTGCATTGGAAAATCTTTCTTCATAACATCTTCCGGACAATGTACAAATGACAGAAAATTAGCATTCACTCCAATCCCTATTATCCTGGCGTCGAATTTCAACATTTTATAATAAGGACTTGATTCTCCGCAGGGATAAATGGAGCGGTCATGACCGGCAATGATCTCTTTCGCATTTTTCCCTATGGCAACAATTGAGTTTATCGGATGTATACTTCTCTCCGCCTCAGGGCGCCTCCTTGCCAGTTCGGGCAATAAGCCCAAGACGCCACGCGAATGTTTTATATCAAAAAGATTATGATCATCCTGAAGGTAATCTTCGGCCCGGATATGAATATGCCATGACGGAAAAATAAGAGTCCCTTCCACTCCCACTATATCCATCAGAATATCTAAAACACAAAAGGGAGAAAATTTTATGTTTAAAAAGTCCATGGAACTGTGGATAAACAAAGTATCCCCTCTTTTCACCCCCAGTTTCTGTGCGAGGACGTTCCTGAAATCCTCCTCCGTCATTGGTGCATAAAGTTTCTGGCAACCAAGCCGGTATTTATATCTTAATTTTTTTACTTTATCCTCAGGAAGTAGTTTATGAATTATTTTTTTTATCATATTGTTTTGGAATTAAAGAGGGAGAATGTAGTAAATTCCACCTCCGGATATAATTTTTGAACGGAAGAAATAAACCTGTCCATTAATTCGAAAGAGTAATCACCCATACTTTTCGGATGAGAAATCGCGCTAAACATGATCTCTTCCGATTTATTTTCATATTTCCGAATTTGGTGCCCGACAATCTGCAACAAATAATCAAGGGATAAGGTATGATTATCAAATGAAAGCATCCTTGAAGATAAAAGCATTTTTATTTTTGAAATCAAATCGACCTGATGATGATCATGAATCATTCTTCCCCTGTTCTCCACAGCCCTGAATGCATATTTCTTCAATTTAAACCGGGTCGGCGCTTCAAATGGAGTCTTGGGAATCGTAGCGATCGGTATTTCCAGTATACCTGCTTTACCGGACAACGCAGAATGATAATCCTCCGGGTTTACCGTCCAGTTGGGCACATCCGGCAATTTACGAAAATCAATTTCCGATATCCCGGATCTGAAATAATAACCTTTGGCCATAGAACTATCATAACAAATGCCCTGATCATACAAGCTATGAAATATCTGACGCGAATCAGGATAAATGTTATACCCTCCGGCACGAAATGCAAGGCATTGATAGTTTTTGTCTACCGGCATACATATATCTTTCAGTTTTTCGACTGACAATTCTATAATACCCGGTATTCCTCCATACGCTGCATGATCTTTAAAATCAGATAAAGCAAAATCTTCCGAAGGTAGAAAAGCGGCCCCGTCATATTGCGTTGTCAACCAATGCGGATGAATATGTAACTGCACATCATGACCTGCCCGGACAGCATATTGCAACTGATCTTTGTACGGAAGATAAAAAGACTTCTCATCCCATTCTTTAAACCTGTACGCACAAAGAATATCCGAAAACAAAGTTACTTTAATCCCATATCTATCCGCAATATCCAGAATCTTTTGGGTCGGATCGAATAATGCCTTCTTATAAGAAGCGTTTAATCCGCCGAGTGGCAATTCATGATCAAAAGTAAGAAACAGCTTTATTTTCATATTACTCATCCGAACGGGGACCGACAAAGGAAGTATAAACCAGAAGCAAGGCAGATATAAGGAGGAAGATAACCCACTCCATCCGCCCGCGGAACATAAACACGGAGGAGGCAATCATGGATATCCCGGCCAAGACATTGATGCGATGAAGGCGGCGACGGCGAAAACCGAGATCTTTATAGGGAATGGTCATGAAACAGACCGTTATGCCGGCAGCTCCGACGGCAAAGAGATACGGTGCATGTATCCAATGCGTAATATAAAGCGTCGCACCGGCAAGCACCAGCGCACCGGAAAACATAAATATATAATTTCGTACCAGCTGATTCATTCTTCTACGATAAACAGATCTTCTTCTTCTTTTTTCATCAGATATTCCTCACGGGCAAACTGTTCAAGTCCGGCCTTATCGGTCTGTAACTCCAGTATCTTTTTCCTGTTCTGTTCTATCTCTTTTTTATAACGCTTTATCTCGTTTTCCAGCGTACGGATCTTTTCATCATACCGGTAACGGTTATATAAATTACTGTCTCCGATAAAAAAAGTGACGGCGAGAAAAAGAATCGTGACTAACCAGTATTTGTTCAGTCCTGCCAGATATTTCTTATAAAAATCAATCAATCGAAACATATCAAAAAAGAGTTTGTGCAAAAGTAGAAAAAATATTCCTATATTTGCAGTCAAAGTTGAAAATTTAATGGAAGATTATATCGTATCGGCACGGAAATACAGACCTTCGACATTCAAAAGCGTCGTCGGACAAAAGTCATTGACAACCACATTGAAGAATGCGATTCAAAGCGGTAAACTGGCACATGCCTATCTGTTCTGCGGTCCGCGCGGGGTGGGTAAGACTTCGTGCGCACGCATCTTTGCCAAGACGATCAATTGCCTGAACCCGGCGCCCGGCGGTGAAGCCTGTAATGAATGTGAATCCTGCCGCTCATTCAACGAACAACGTTCGTTCAATATCCATGAACTTGACGCAGCATCGAATAATTCGGTCGACGATATCCGTTCGCTGACGGAACAGGTACGCATCCCGCCTCAACTGGGCAGATACAAAGTATACATCATCGACGAGGTGCACATGCTTAGCGCCTCAGCGTTCAATGCTTTCCTCAAAACACTGGAAGAGCCTCCGCATCACGCCCTGTTCATACTCGCCACAACAGAAAAACAGAAGATCCTCCCGACCATACTTTCACGATGCCAGATCTATGATTTTTCGCGTATCACGATAGAAGATATGGTGGAACATCTGCAATACGTAGCGTCGTCCGAAAAGATTACCGCAGAACCGGAGGCGCTGAACGTGATTGCGCAAAAAGCGGATGGCGGTATGCGTGACGCTTTATCCATCTTCGACCAGGTGGTCAGTTTTACGGATGGCAACATCACCTATAAAGCAGTCATTGATAACCTGAACGTACTGGATTACGAGTATTATTTCCGTATTACCGACGCGATACTGAAAGGCGACGTTCGTTCCGGTCTGCTTATCCTGAACGAAATCCTGGAAAGAGGTTTTGACGGGCAAAATATTATTACCGGACTGACGACACATTTCCGGGATCTGCTGGTCTGCAAGGATGAAGCGACCCTTATCCTTTTCGAAGTAGGGGCCTCCATACGCGAACGTTACAAAGAGATGGCAAAACAATGTTCCGACTCGTTTCTTTTCAAAGCGATCGAACGGTCCAATCAATGTGATCTCGATTACCGGAACAGCCGTAACAAACGGTTATTACTGGAACTGACACTCATACAATTATGCCAGCTGATCGTAGATCCTTCGGAAGAGGACGATAAAAAAAAAACGTTGATCCGGCCGATCACTGATCCGCAACAAACAACAACCGCTCAGAACGCATCTGTAGATACGCAACAAAATAGTCCTCCCGTAACATCCCACGTACCGGCTCATCCGCAACATTCCGCTTCAATCGCCACGTCTTATTCGGGAGAAGCAGCAAAACATATCCATGAAATCAAACCCCAACAGACAGATACATCTAAAATATCAAATATCCGTCGAACGTCTTTAAAAGATCTGGGCAAAGAAAAAGAGAAAACACCGCAATCGGTATACACATCACAAATGCCGGATGCTAAAAATGATTTTTCACAGGATGATCTGTTAAAATACTGGATTGAATATGCAGAAAGCCTGACTATCGAAAAAATACACCTGAAGAATACATTAATGAACTGTAAGCCTTCATTGAAAGATAATTATTCGATAGAAGTGTCGGTCTACAACCCAAGTCAGAAAGATGAAATATTTGATAACAGCGCGGATATTTTAGGCCATTTGTGCAGCAAACTCCATAACAGCCGGATAAAAATGAATATCCGCATCATCGAAAAAGATGAAAAAGAGATCATTTATACTCCTATGGAAAAATATAATTACCTGATAAAAAAGAATCCCAACCTTGAAAAGTTAAAGAGTCTCTTGAATCTGACGATCGAATAACCATACGCATCTCCCTCAACAATACGGCCCTATTCTTTCAACCGCCATATTGGGGATTATTTTTCTCTCATAAAAACCTGTATCGGCGTACCGCTGAAATCCCAGTTTTCCCGTATTTTATTCTCTAAGAAACGACGGTACGGTTCTTTTACCCATTGCGGAAGATTACAGAAAAAAACGAATGAGGGAATATTACTTTCCGGCAATTGTGTGATGTATTTTATTTTTATGTATTTGCCTTTGGTAGCAGGAGGAGGTGTATTTTCGATAAGCGGAAGCATCACTTCATTGAGTTTTGCCGTCGAAACACGCCGATGACGGTTGTCATAGATCTCTTTTGTTTTTTCAAGCGCCTTAAAGATCCGTTGTTTGGTCAATGCCGATATAAACAATACCGGAAAGTCCGTGAACGGCGCAAAACGCTCCCGAATCGCATGGACAAAAGTCTTAATCGCAATCTGGGATTTATCTTCTACCAGATCCCATTTATTGACACAAACCAGAAGTCCTTTTTTATTTTTCTGAATGATAGAAAAGATATTCAGGTCCTGACTTTCTATTCCGCGTGTGGCATCCAACATCAACACACATACATCCGAATTTTCAATCGCCCTGATAGAACGTATCACAGAATAATACTCAAGATCTTCGTTCACTTTCCCCTTCTTACGTATGCCGGCGGTATCGACCAGATAGAAGTTCAGCCCGAATTTGTTATATTTTGTATAAATAGAATCGCGCGTCGTTCCGGCAATATCCGTTACAATATGACGCTCTTCCCCGATAAAGGCATTGACCAGGGAGGATTTCCCTGCATTGGGCCGTCCGACAATCGCGATACACGGAAGCTGTTCTTCCGGTTTTTCTTCTTTCTCCGACGGCAACACTTCCACTATACGATCCAGCAAATCACCCGTACAGGATCCGTTTATGGCCGAAATGCAATACGGATCGCCAAGCCCCAGACGATAAAACTCCGCAGCAAGCGCATGTAGATCGTAATTATCGGCTTTATTGACAACCAGTACAACCGGTTTGTTACTACGTCGCAGCATCCGGGCCACTTCGTCGTCCAGATCTGTAACGCCCGTCAATACATCTACCGTAAAAAGAATCACATCCGCTTCTTCGATAGCAATCTGTACCTGCTTATTGATCTCGCCTTCAAACACATTTTCCGAGTTTACCACCCATCCTCCCGTATCAATAAGCGAAAACTCACGTCCGATCCAATCCACTTTACCATACTGCCGGTCGCGCGTCGTACCCGCCTCTTCATTGACTATTGCCCGGCGCGATTGTGTCAGGCGATTGAACAAAGTAGACTTACCGACATTGGGCCGTCCTACGATTGCTACTACATTTCCCACGTTATTTAATATTTAGTGATGAATCGTTCATTTGATATCCAAACATACGCAACATATTATCACGGTTACGCCAGTCAGACTCTACTTTTACAAACATTTCAAGAAAAACCTTCTTGCCGAAGAATCTTTCCAGATCCTTACGCGCCATTATCCCGACCTTCTTCAGCGCCTGTCCCCGGTGACCTATAATAATCCCTTTCTGGGAATCACGCTCAACAATAATCAACGATTTGATATGAATATTCTTTTCTTCTTCTACAAACTGTTCCACTGCGACTTCTACGGAATACGGGATTTCCTTCTGATAATAAAGAAGAATCTTCTCACGTATGATTTCCGTCACAAAAAAACGTGCGGGACGATCTGTCAACACATCTTTCTCGAAATACGGCGGCGAAGGTGGTATCAGTTCCTCTACACGCTTACGCACCACGTCGACATTGAAATTAGCCTGTGCCGATATCGGATATATTTCCGCCTTAGGCAACCGTTCATGCCACTTCCCAACCAACCCTTCCAGTTCTTTCTGGGTCGTCAGGTCCACTTTATTAATAAGTAGCAAAACAGGACATTCCGCGTTTTGAACACGATGCAGAAAAGCTTCATTTTTATCGGTTTTCTCAACTACATCCGTCACATATAGTAATACATCCGCATCTCCCAAAGCCGATTTTGAAAAATTGAGCATTGATTCCTGTAGTTTATAATTCGGATGCAATACGCCCGGAGTATCGGAATAGACGATCTGCATGGTTTCGGTATTGACGATGCCCATAATGCGATGCCTCGTCGTCTGCGCCTTGAACGTAATAATTGATATACGTTCGCCGACCAGACGATTCATCAACGTTGATTTGCCGACATTGGGATTTCCTACAATATTGACAAAACCGGATTTATGTATCGCTTCCGTCATACCCCCACTTTATATATGTCGCTCCCCATGTGAACCCGGCGCCGAAAGCAGCCAGGATAAGGTTATCGCCTTTTTTCAACTTAGATTCCCATTCCCACAAACATAAGGGAATGCTACCGGAACTCGTATTTCCGTAACGTTGTATATTAACCATCACTTTTTCGATTGGTACCTCCAGGCGACGAGCCGCAGCATCTATAATACGCATATTTGCCTGATGAGGTACAATCCAGTCGATATTATCTTTTTTAAGTCCGTTATGTTCCACTATTTCCGCCGCTACATCGGCCATTTCGGAAACAGCGCGTTTAAACACCACTTTTCCATCCTGATACACCGTATGTTCGTGGTTATCCACCGTTTCGTACGAAGGCATTTTAGCCGAACCTCCGGCTTCCATCAGAAGATGAGGCAGACCGCTACCATCCGTACGAAGAATGGAATCAAGGATCCCGATTGACTCGTTCGTTGATTCGATCAGTACCGCACCGCACCCATCACCAAACAAGGGACAGGTTGTACGATCCGTATAATTGGTAATTGCCGTCATCATATCACCCGCAACGGCAATGATACGTTTGTGTCGGCCTGAACGTATATAATTCGCTGCTGTTTCCAACAGGTAAATAAACCCGGAACAGGCTGCCTGCAGATCGAAAGCAAATGCTTTATTGCAACCGGTCTGATAGGATATAATAGAAGCCGTCGGCGGAAAATGATAATCACCGGTCGACGTAGCGCATATAATTCCTTCCACTGATTCCGGTTCTATTCCGGTCTTTCTTATCAGGTCATTCACCGCCTGTATACCCATATAAGACATGGCTTTTCCGCCTTTTAACACGCGACGCTCCTTGATACCCACACGCGACATGATCCATTCGTCACTGGTATCTACGATTTTAGCCAGATCCTCATTGGTTAATTTATCTTCGGGAACATATCCTCCTATTCCTGTAATAACCGCATTTATCATATCATTCTATCTTTTCAATATTTAAAATAGCCCTAAAATTTTTCTCTTTTAGGGCTATTCGCTTTTTATAACTACTCAAAAAGGCCAGCCTTATACGGCTACTTCTTTTTCGATTGCTAATTTACCTCTGTAATAACCGCATTCGCTGCATACAGTATGATAAACGTGCCATGCGCCACAATTCGGGCATACGGCCAATGTAGGAAGAACTGCCTTATCGTGTGATCTACGTTTGGCAGTTCTCGCGTTTCCTTGTCTTCTTTTAGGATGTGCCATAATGTTTTATTTTAAATTAAATTAATTATCTCCCATTAAATCCCGAAGGGCGTCCCAGCGCGGATCTACCGGTCTGCGACTTTCCCCGCGAAGCGGTTTACTATTATTATCAACGTCATCACCGGTTTCACCTGCCTCATGAAATAAATCATCACCGTCCTCCACCTCATCTACGCAAAGTTCATTCAGTTTAGACATCATCATTTCATTGCATCCGCCCGGCTCATGTACATGTTTGATAGGTATAGCCAACGCTATAAACTCATACATATACCAGGCTACATTGATAAACCCTTCTTCTTCCGATACGATCACATGTTCATCACTCGTTTCGGCATACGCTTCTCCAAACGTAACTATTAATCTGTTTTTTGCCTCTATAAGAACTTCCATGTCATCTAAACAACGGTCACAGGGAACCGTTACCATACCGTTTATATGAAATTCCAACTCGAACGCTGACGACGCACGTATGACGGATAGCGAGACATTTACATTACCCTGTTTGACCTCAGGCCCGTCCACACTTTCAAAAAAGTCATCGCCAAGTGCATAATTAAACTCATAAACCGTTGCCGGCAAGAGACTTTTTAAGTCTATCTGATATGTTTTCAACGTTCCCAAAACCAATTCAAGTTGTAAAAAACCATGCAAAGGTATGGACTTTTTTTTAATTGACAATAGTTTTCTTTCTTATTTTTCACAGAACACTAATACCCAACAGTCTACAATCAGCATACAAGATAAACAAATCCACTTGTCAAATATAAAACGGGCAACCCACTGATTTATTCTTTTTTGTACGTCTCGGTCGGCACGTTTTTAACATTCTCCATTCGGTTTTTCATACTGTATTCACATCCGCAATAAGATTGATTATAAAACTCATACAATCGCACCAATTCGTTACGTCGTTCGCTGAGTCCGCCTTTACGCCAGTTTTGCGCCCAGAAAGTAAGCTTCGGAAAATAGGTGACGGCATACTCTCCTGCTTCCGTTATTTGCTCCAGACTTTTCCAACGGGATGCCGCTAATGTAGTTGCAAGAACCCTGAAACGGTGTTCACTTGCATACATAGCGGCAGCCACAAGGCGCTCCTTGAAACATCTCAGGCAACGTGCGCCCCGTTCCGGTTCATTTTCCAGTCCTCTTACCTTGTCAAGCCACTTATCATGATCATAATCGGCATCTATAAAATCAAGTCCCGACATTTGAGCATAACGAAGACACTCTTTTTTACGGATCTCATACTCCTTATTCGGAAAAATATTTGGGTTATAATAAAACAGCGTCGGACGGATGTCATGTTCCAGCAAATACTCTACAATGGCCGACGAACAAGGCGCACAACATACATGAAGAAGAATTTCCGTTTCTCCCCCAGGCGCTTCCAATTCCAACGTTGAATGTTTTCTTGTCATACCTTGATAATTACCGCGCAAAGATAACATTATTTAACCGACTATCCATTAAAAAACAGGCTAAGTCGTATGAAATATGTAGCTACCTAAATGAATTATGTAGCTACCTAAATGAAATATGTAGCTACCTAAATGAAATGTGTAGCTACCTAAATGAAATATGTAGCTACCTAAATGAAATGTGTAGCTACCTAAATGAAATGTGTAGCTACATAAATGAAATGTGTAGCTACCCAATTGAAATGTGTAGCTACATAAATGAGAATAGGAGAATTACTAATTAAATATATATATCTTTGCCCAAAAAAAGGTTATGAAATGCCCGTATTTGTAGCTGACGGATTGTTCTCCACTGTTTTTTGAATTTTTACAGGAAAGAACGATAGCAAATAATAACAGAGATATGGATAAAAACTTTTTCATAGGAATTGAGTTATCGCTGTTCTACCCTTAAGACGACATAAGTTTGAAGATGTTATAAGATTCACCTTTTTTTTGCAAATAACAAAACATTATGATGACAGAGGTTGAAAACAAACTAATTTATATCCGACCCCTTTGATAGTAACGATCTGTATCAACGGATCTTTTTTAAGGTATTTACGTAATGTGGTGATATAAGTATCAAGACTGCGTGAATAGATGATACCGTTGTTGCCCCAGTTTTCTTCCAACAACTGACTGCGTTCGACGACATTGCTACATTGCATACAAAGAGCATGCAGAATTGCATTTTCTTTTTTATTTAACTGTATCACCTCATCAAAGCCTTGTAACTCATTTTTTGCCGGGTCAAAGACATATTGTCCCAAACGAAAAATATTATTTAAATGAGGATCCTTCTTCATTGTATCACCATTATCTGGAAGCAATCCGGCCGATGTTCCTGCGGATGTTATTGTGGCCACATCCAACTTTATCCGTTTATCCCGATAAAGAAAACACAGGCAAAAAGCAGCAGCTAAAACCATGCTGATTGTAGCGATCAGATAGCCTGTCATACGATTCAATATCATTCCGGGGGTCAATTGCAGGATAGCACGCAGAGATTCTTTTTCAGAAATGGATAATATAACGGTTGCTTCCGGATTCATTTCCGGTTGTGCCTTATCTGGAAGCAGGGACGAGTCCAGTACTTCCCCCGATAAAATATCAAACCGTTCGATCACGAAATAAACCGGAATATCACGTTCGTGAAGCATACCAGCAAATAGGTCCGCCAAACAATAAATATTCATAGGTATGATCTGCTCACGTAAATCCACAAATACACGATTTATAAAACTTTCGATCGAATGACCGGATGAATTACTATACACAATCGTATCCGGTTCGGGGCATTTACGTATAATCTGCACCTCTTCGGCGCCACAACTTTCGATAGTAACAGCCCCCGGATTTATAATATCCACAACAGGAATACGATACGTTTGCTCTTTCCGGTACGCCTGCCCGAATGCCTCCCGGACCTCTACCATTAATTGACGGCAGGTCAAGCGATATACATATTGTAACCATATACCCTGTAATATCAGGATAGAAACAATACCCAGAAACAGGAACAGGAACAACCGGGATTTTTTTGTAGGTGAAACCATATTTTTAATAAAGACTATAAATAATGCAAACTGATGATTTTTATCCGCATGGGATAGATCACGGGGATAAAGATACGGCTTTCTTCATTTTCAACCAAGTCAAAGTAAAAAAAGGAAACAAAATAAATAGCTTATTATAAGATTTATGGCTGTCATTTTTGACATTATCCCTACCATTTTTTAACAAAAAATTCAATAATCCTCCCGACCACCGGTTATAATTTGACAAAAACAACAGGATCATTTGAAACAAAACACTTTTCCATAAAAAATAACCCCGGTATCTTTGCAGCATACTAAACTTTTAAATTATTATTTGATATGAAACGAATTATTTTTTTAGCCATTGCATGTGTTTTATTCAACATTGCGTACGCACAGGAAAACAACGAAAAAGTACAAAATTCGGATACGACTGCCGTTTTCAGCAAGACGATCCATGACTTTGGAAACATCTCCGAATCGGGAGGTATTCTGGAATGTGAATTTCCCGTCACAAATACGGGCAACAAACCATTAGTTATCACAAAAGTCTCCACAAGTTGCGGCTGTACGGCTTCGGAGTGGAGCAAAGAGCCTATCGATACCGGAAAACAGGGATTTATAAAAGTCACCTTCAATCCCAAAGGGCGTAGTGGTGAGATCAACAAATCACTGACCGTACTCACAAACGGAAATCCGTCCAATATCAGGCTGAAAATAAAAGGTAACATTGAAAAACAGCCGGTCGCACAGAAGTAAGGATATGATGACGATTTAGATGTTACGTTTTTATTACGGATTTATCTTGCAAAAAATAGTTTTTGCAAGATAAATCCGTATGGTGATGTCCGCTACTGTGTGCCGTTAGGCGTTGATGCATAGAATAATATTTCTTTCAAAGGAATGCCTTTCTCTTTTGCCAGTCTGCGCGCGTCGTCGAACTCAATTGAGATGCGTCGTGTGTCGCCATAGATGGATTCCTTGGCTTGCACTTCGCCGTAAGGAGTGGCTACTGTTACGGCTTTGCGGGGCAGGCACGTGCGCTCGACCTGATATTTACGTACACCGATTGTGGATGTTTCCGTAAAAAGGATATGTTCGACAGCGGGGGTATCGGCGGCATCGCACATAACGTTGATACGTGTTGCAGGACGGCATTTTTTCATGTATATCGGCGTGAAAAAAACGTCTTTTGCACCCACTTCAAAAAGCCTTTCCATCACATAACCGAGTATTTCGGGCGTCGTGTCGTCTATATTCGTTTCAACGACGGTA
>JAIRKN010000181.1 GCA_031260095.1 Tannerella sp.
AATTGTTTAATGACAGATTCGAGTTTCGAATAATCTGTCCCTGACCGGTGTATAACAGCGAACTTGTCGATTGCATTTTTTAATTCGTCCCTGTCGATTGGTTTCAACAGGTAATCAACACTGTTTACTTTAAACGCCCTCAGAGCGTATTCATCGTATGCAGTTGTGAAAATCACAGGGACGTTCATCCGGTAATTTTCAAAAATATCAAAGCAAAGTCCGTCTTCAAGCTGGATATCCATAAATATCAGTTCGGGACTTGGATTTTCGGAAAACCAGTTGACCGACTGTTCGACCGACCGAAGCACATCCGCGACCTCAATTCCCGGATGGATTTCTTTCAGTATCCTGATGAGCTTTTGCGAAGCCGGACGTTCATCTTCTATGATTAACACTTTCATTGCGAATGTCGACTAATGGTAATTTGACTGTAAACAGATTATTTTCCCTGCTGATAACCATTTCTTCACGGGTGATTAATTTTACCCGTTCCTTTAAGTTGGATAACCCCAAACCGCAAGAATCGTTTAATACGTTTTTCTTTTGAATTGTATTGGAGACCACAACATATCCGGCTTCATCATAAATGCGAATTTCCATGGGATTTTCTTCCGAAATCGAATTGTGTTTCAAGGCGTTTTCTACTAACAACTGCAAAGATACAGGTATTATCTTGAATTTATCTGCATTCATAACATCTATAACCGCTTGTATTTTATTGTCGTCACGCTCTTTTTGCAGTTCCAGATAGCGCCCGACGAACTCAAGTTCTTTATCTAAAGATATTAAATCTGTTTCCTCGTTATCTAAAATATACCTGTATATTCCCGACAGTTTCCGGATATAGCTATCTGCTTTCCGGGCATCTACATATACTTGCCAAGGAAATAAAGTGAAATCACTATAAACACAATCGCAAGAAGAGTTAATACAAAAGAAGGAATAAGTCGCTTTTTCAACTGTGTCACAGATTTTTTTGAATTACTGTCCAGTATTTTACTAAAAAGATATGCAATACTCAAAACAGACAGTAAATTTGTAGCGCCGAACACCAGGGTTTGAACTCCAAACGGATTCACATGATGCGCCAAACGCATAATTATCATAAAGCCATAGCTGAAAAGTATTGCAACTGTTATGATTATTATCTTTTTATTCTTTTTCATTGTCGGCAAAATTACTGATTATTTTACATTTGAAAATAATTATTTTTAGAAAATCATTCATTTGATTACTCAACTCTTGATAAATTGATAGTTCTGACCGTATATCCTGACATATTACTTGCCTGACTTTTAAATTTCACATCCGTAAGTACGTCTTCCGTCAGGCTTGCATATTCGATTTGTTTATCGGACAAGGAAACGTATATTTCTCCCCAGTAATGGCTTCTGCCGCGCATGGAGATATTCTCATATTCTACGTTCACGGGATTATTCATGACCGAATATTTCAGGATATAGCGCATATTTCGTTGTTGATTTCCGTAATACCAAGCCAGGTAATCTTTATATCTTTATTTTCAAATGTCCCGATATCCGCCAATTTCACTTCAGAGTTCATCTCTTGAGGACTAAACTCTTTGCCTAATTTCAAGGAATCCCAACAACAATAAGCTAAAGCATCAAAAGCGAGTGCGTCCCAAATCAAATTCATAATTAACGGGGCTGCTTCCGGCAAATTATTTTTGAAAAATTCGGCTGTCAACACTTTTTCATCCGGCCGGTATTTAAAATTCTGCAAAAAATTCTTCTTTATACCTGTCGGAAACGCCGCACCCAAAGCATCTGATTCTGCATAATATACATCTTTCCACAGAGCTGAATCTCCTGTGTAGATAATAGACCCGGTCAGTCTATTTTTTTCTGAAAAGTTGCTTTTCAGGTCAAAATTATAATAATCCGTCGTCATCCGGTATGAACGTGCGACTGACCTGTCAAGCGTCAAACCCGCCGGCAGGCAGCTAAGGTAATTTACCGGATTTTCTTTTTGCGCGTTTACCGCGGTGTTTACCGCGGTGATTGAAATCACAAATGATAATAAAAAATACAATAATCCTTTCATGTCGAAAATTTTTAATAAATTAATACTGGACAAAAGTAAAGGGTAAAATATCAATTGAGAAATCTAATTTGCAGAGTCGTTGGATTATTGCACCAAGTTGTCGTTTTTAGTGTCTAAACCGTTTAATGGCAACTTGAGTTTGACATAATCAATTCAATGATTTCAATCTAAACCTCTCACATGCAGGGATGCAAAAGTTTTTTTTGGATTTTTTCCAAGCGCGGTTCGATTTGTAAATCAAATGTGTAATAGAATTACAGTCTCCCCTGTCATTGTCCGTAATTTTTCTTTCAACAGGACTTATTTGCAGGACTTTATTCATAAAAGTACATGAAAAACTTGTGTTTTCCAAGCGTGTGCGAAATGAAAAAAGTTTCTTACAGAGGAAAGGTATGCTTTGGGGTTAGTTTTTCTTATTAATTTTATGATTATTTTTTTGATTTGCAGAAAATAGATTGATTTTTAAGGGACGACTAATCATTATCCTTATGAAGGAGAATCCGGTCGCAGCTCAAACAGACTGTCCTGCAACATATCCCGAGGCAAAAGCCCAGTGAATATTATATCCACCCAGTTTCCCGATTATATCAATGACTTCACCGCTAAAGAATAATCCTTTCTGCAACAAACTCTCCATGGTTTTAGGATTTATTTCATCCGTTGAAACTCCTCCTAAAGTAGCTTCCGCTTTCGAAAAACCTTCTACTCCATCAGGACAAACAGGAAACGAATGGATACATTCCGCAATGATTCTACGATCAGCCTTACCCAATCCGGCTACTTTCCGGTTGGATAAATGATCCGGGATCACTGCCCTGACAAGTCTTTCGGGTAAAAACTGCGTTAATAAATTTTTAACGATACATTTTCCATTTGATGGTTCATGCATTTGTGAAATAAGATTTTTCGACGGCAGAAAATTGATGGTTACGACATCTCCCTTTTCCCAGAAACAGGAAACCTGCAATACGGAAGGTCCGCTGATGCCTTTATGTGTAAACAATAGCGGCTCTTCTACCATAAATCCTTTTCCTTTGACCTGAAGTTGCACATCCAACGTGACACCCTGCAAATTCATCAGGGGCGAATCCTGAGCGAGGACAAAACCCGTAAGTGCAGGTCTTAACGGAATGATTTTATGTCCAAACTGCCGGGCAATCACATAGCCTAAGTTTGTCGCGCCAATTTGTGGCCAGGCCAAACCGCCGGTCGCTACCAGCAGGCATGATCCTTCATATAGCTGCTCTCCAGATCCTTCCGGCTGACTCTGTTTCCGTCCCTGTTGCAGACGTGGGGTTTCAAATGGCCGTTCTTCACACTTCACACGAAAACAACTCGTATACGATACTTCCGAAATATTTGTATTGAAAACAAAATGTACGCCTGAACTTTCAGCCGAATGAACCAGATAAGAAACGATCTCATTCGCATTTTTTTTACAAAAAATACGTCCGTAATCCCGTTCTTCCGTTTGTATATCCGCGTTCTGCAAGAGAGTCAGCGCCGTGTTGGTCGTAAATCGCTTAAGCGCATATTTGCAAAAAACATTATTCATTCCAAAATAGTCGGAAACCGTAATCCGCCGGTTTGTCACGTTACACTTTCCACCGCCCGACGCCAGTAATTTTTTCCCGGCCTCTTTCGCATGATCCAGCACCAGCACCCGGCATTCCCTTCCGGCTGCCTGAATAGCCGTCATCAATCCCGACGCACCGGCGCCTAAAATAATTAAATCATACGCCTTTTCAACCACTCCAATACAAAATTTATTTTACTGATTTCTATACGTTATGCAACTCTCCGCCTGAAATCTTCTTTATAAACAAAACCAATCCCGAAGCATCTCTTTTTCTTTACTTAATAGCTGCCCTAAGCATTTGTCTAATCCTTATTTTATATCTGATCTGCCGTGATCTCTCCCTGCTTTCCCAAAACAGAGCATCCGACACGAAAAGGACAGCTTTTGATGGTGGAAATAACCCATCCGGTTTGCAACAACTATTCTTTATAATTCCTGCGTAATGAAACCTTTGTTTCTGTCGGGAAATCTGCAGGGACTGCCTGCGTTACCTTTCCGGTAGCAGCCCACTCCGCCCCGCGAAGCAATGTAACCTGAAAGCCGGCACATTGCATCGCCGTATTATCTTCCAGCGTATTACTGACATCTCCTAAAGTCGTATGGAAAATTCGCGCTTTACCATAATCTACTGTAAAAAGAGACAGTTCATTCCGTCCCGAACCTCTGGTTTCCGGATCGGAATAAGCCCAGTAAAGAATATCTTTTACTTTCCCGGGGCCACGCATGCGGTCATACAATTCATCCTGGGCATGACGCCATTTTGCAGGTAAGCCCTTTGTAACCG
>JAIRKN010000214.1 GCA_031260095.1 Tannerella sp.
AAAGCCGAAGAAAGTTGGTGGACATATCATATCTATTTTAAAAATCCCGATAAAACATTGACTATACCCAATATAAAACTCTATAAAGTACGGACGATCAAAAATTAGTATCCGGAAAATATACGCCGGGCGGTGAGTATGGCAACATGAAAGGCTGCCCGATGCCTGCCGCCGCCACAGGATTCGGACTTATGGTATTTTTCGTCCAAACGCTTCAACTCCGCCGCACGGTTGAAGAGGATTTGAAGCCGACTGTTTTTGTCTGCACTTGTCTTTCATGTGTCGAAAGTTTCTACGGTATGGACGGTTGATCAACATATTTTTAATATATTAGCAGGGATTGTTTTTGTTTTTAACGGATAATTTCTACTTTTGCACGCATAACAGAAGTTCGTGCAAAATGAATCATATATATTATATACTGCTTATCGCAATTATATGCTGCAATTTAACAAGCCCTGGGCTTGCGCAGGATACAAATGAAGAAGACCTGATATCCATAATCGGAACGGGAGATATTATGCTGGGCTCTAATTATCCTTCCGATGCGAAACTGCCGGCGAATGACGGGAAAGATTTGTTCAGGGAAGTCCGGGAGATCCTGACGGATGCTGATGTGACGTTTGGTAATCTGGAAGGTTGTTTTCTTAATAAGGGAGGCAATGCTAAAAGCTGTAAGGGTGGATGTTATTTCTTTCGTATGCCCGACAGGTATGTGAATTACCTGGTGGAAGCCGGTTATGATGTGATGAGTATTGCGAATAACCATGCCGGTGATTTCGGAGCCCCCGGAAGGGAAAATACTCAGAAAGTATTGAAGACCGCAGGGATCCATTATGCCGGGTTAAAAGGCGTTTGTGAAACATCCCGTTTTGAAAAAAACGGGGTGAAATACGGATTCGCAGCTTTTGCTCCCAATACGGGCACCGTCAGTATTAAAGATATTCCTGCGGCAAAAATGTTAGTGTCGGGGCTAAGTCGGGAGTGCGACATTGTGATCGTTTCCTTTCATGGAGGAGCCGAAGGAAAAACGCATAACCGGGTACCGAAGAAAACGGAAACATTTTACGGTGAAAACAGAGGGGATGTATATGCGTTCTCACATGCGGTGATTGACGCCGGGGCCGATATTGTTTTCGGACACGGTCCTCACGTGGCACGGGCGGCGGAATTGTATAACGACCGTTTTATTATTTATAGTCTTGGTAATTTTTGTACGGCCGGCGATTTCAGTATTAGCGGAATCAGCGGCTATGCCCCGATCGTGAAGGTGTATACGGATAAGGAAGGGAAGTTTGTAAAAGGACACATTTATTCTGCCATTCAGAAAGATAAGACCGGCCCTGTAATGGATGCTAATTATGCTGCTGCAAAAGAAATAAAAAGACTGACAGGACTGGATTTTCCTGCAACAGGTATCCTGATTTCGAATGAAGGAGCGATTGAGAAAAAGAAAGATCCGTTGGCAGCGATCGAAAAATTTTCTGCCAACCTGAGGTTTAAGGTTGAATTGCCGCCCGGTCTTGGCGTATTAAAGCTTCCTGCCGTATTTGATGCGGATTCGGCAAATCGTAAAAAAGAGTTTTTAGCAAGAGATATTATAGAGTACTCCAAAAAATATCTGAATCGTCCGTACCGTAGGGGAACAAGAGGGCCGAATACATTTGACTGCTCCGGTTTTACACATCATGTATTCAAGCATTTCGGATATGATCTAAATGCCGGATGTACCTCTCAGATCCATCAGGGTATGAAAATAAGGAAAGAAGAATTAAAAACCGGCGACCTGATATTCTTTAAAGGGCGAAATGCCAAATCCGCTCGTGTGGGACATGTCGGAATCGTCGTTTCCAATGACAATGGAAGCATCTCTTTTATACACGCCTGCCACCGGGGTGTTATTATCGAAGAACTGGAAAAATCCGCCTATTATAAACCACGTTATGTAACCGGCCTGCGGGTGATCGGTTGATCCGGTCTTTTCTCCGACCGATTCCCGTTCTCTCCGGATTATATATTGAATTAAATGTTTAAATTTGCAACAGAAGAGACGGAGAATTATGAATAGTCTGAAATGCGATAATTTCACGATGGATATGTAATGAGATCGTTCTTACATACATAATTCCCGTAAAAAGAACGGTCATCATTTTAATTTGTCGTAAAAAGAGTGATGCGAATGTAAATTATTATTATTTTTGCAAACTCTAACGTTCACTTTATATGGAGATGCAGATAGATGTAAAGCAAGTTTTAAGATCGAAGTTAAAAGATAAGGCCGACAAAATTCCCAAATTTGTCGTAAACTACCTCATCCGCATCATACATCAGGATGAGATCAACGAGATAT
The DNA here is from genome assembly GCA_031260095.1 of Tannerella sp. GTDB lineage: Bacteria > Bacteroidota > Bacteroidia > Bacteroidales > Tannerellaceae > Tannerella. Next base: position 2,351 of record JAIRKN010000214.1, read on the forward strand.
TAAGACGATATAAGGATCTGCAGGGGGTCGGATTCATGGAGGCTTTGGTCGAAGATTATTTCAAAGTCGAACTGAATATAAAACAGGAAGAAAACCTTCCTCCTCCGGGCGAAAAAAAATATATTTTCGTATCCAATCATCCGCTTGGGGGATTTGACGGAATATGTCTGTCGTATTTCATCGGCAAACGCTATAATAACAAAGTGAAGTATTTCGTAAACGATCTCCTTCTTGCCATACCGAACCTGCGCTCCATATTCGTTCCGATAAATAAACACGGTTCGCAAAGCCGGGACGCTGTCAAAAAGATGGAAGAGGCGTATCAATCCGACAACCAGATCATCACATTTCCGGCGGGGCTGTGTTCACGAAAGCATAAAGGCGTTATAGGCGACCTTGAATGGAAGAAATCTTTCATTCAGAAAGCAATAGAACACAAACGGGACGTCGTTCCGATCTATTTTGAGGGACGTAATTCCAATTTTTTTTACCGGCTTGCAAATATTCGCGCCTTCTTTAACATAAAAATGAATTTAGAAATGTTATATTTGCCGGATGAATTATTCAAACAAAAAAACAAATCATTCGGAATACATATCGGAAAGCCTGTATCATGGCAAACATTTGACTCCGGCAAGAAAACAGGAGAATGGGCTGTGTGGATGAAAAATGAAGTATACAAACTTGCAGACAAATAGACGCTATATGCAAAAGATAATAGAACCTGTCGATAAGAAACTTATCAAATCGGAACTTACTCCGGATAAACGTTTAAGAAGCACGAACAAATCTGATAACGATATCTATATCGTAACAGCTCAGGACTCTCCGCATATTATGCAGGAGATAGGACGCCTCCGCGAAGTGGCTTTCCGCTACTACGGAGGAGGCACAGGACTTCCCTGCGACATTGATGAATTTGACACTATGGAGGGAGCTTACCGGCAATTAATTGTCTGGAGTCCGGGAGAAGAAGAAATTCTGGGCGGATATCGCTTTCTCTGCGGTTCTGACGTTAAGTTCGATGAACAGGGCAAGCCCATACTGGCAACCGCCCATTTATTTAATTTCTCCAACGATTTCCTGACCAATTATTTACCCTATACGGTCGAGTTGGGACGTTCATTCGTTTCACTTGACTACCAGGCAACGCTCGGACGTTCAAAAGGCATCTTCATACTTGATAACCTCTGGGACGGACTCGGAGCGCTGCCCGTCATCGACCCGTCATTAAAATACTTTTACGGAAAGGTTACCATGTATACGACCTACGACACCAAAGCGCGCGACATGCTGCTATACTTTTTAAAAATACATTTTCCGGACAAAGACCGACTGGTCACCCCCATACATCCATTAGAGATACAATCCGACGAAGAAAAGTTTGCCAAACTGTTCCATCACAATAATTTTAAAGAAGACTTCAGAGTGTTAAACCGGAAAGTACGCAAACTCGGTATCAACGTACCGCCATTAGTAAATGCCTATATGAGCCTTTCTCCCAAAATGCGCACCTTCGGAACGGCTATCAACAAAGAATTTGGAGATGTGGAAGAAACCGGCATCCTGATTGCTATCAATGAAATCCTGGAAGAAAAGAAAAAACGCCACATGGAAAC
>JAIRKN010000236.1 GCA_031260095.1 Tannerella sp.
TTGAGGCCCCAATCAGGCGCGATGAGTAGCTCTTTGGGCGATTGGGATACGAACCGGTCGATGTGGATATCGTTGCGCAGATGTTCGATAAATTCGATGACCAGGTCGATGTATTCGTCGGCGGTATATAGCCGGAAACGTTCCGGATGGCGCTCATATTCTTGTCCCATCACTGTTCCGCGTATTAACTGGAGTTGGTGAAGTTTGACGGAAGTGAGGGGTAGGGTAGATAATCGGACAGCATGTTGCAGGATCTGTCGGCGCGTTTCCCCGGGTAGGCCCAGGATGATGTGCGCTCCTGCCGGGATACCTCTCTGAGCTGTGCGTCTGACGGCATCTTCCGCTACTTCGTACGTATGTCCGCGGTTGATACGCTTTAACGTTTCGTTTGATGTACTTTCAATTCCGTATTCAATCATGACGAAAGCGCGTTTGGAGAGTTCCCGGCAATAGTCTAATAATTTGTCGGAAACGCAGTCGGGGCGGGTGCCGATGATGATTCCTGCCACATCTTTATAGTTTAACGCTTCCTCATATTTCAGGCGTAGACGCTCTATTTTGTCATACGTGTTTGTATAAGCCTGAAAGTAGGCGATGTATTTCATTTCCGGATATTTACGGGAAAAGAAACGGATCCCTTCCTGTAGTTGCTCCGTAATGCTTTTATGATTTTCACAATAATCGGGATGGAAGGTCCGGTTGTTACAATACGTACATCCGCCATGCCCTTTGGTACCGTCGCGATTGGGACATGTGAAACCCGCGTTCAGGGAGATCTTTTGTACTTTGAACGCCTGGAATCTTGTCCTCAGATAATCCGTAAATTCGGGATGTAAAGTGTTCGTTTTTTTATTTATCAACATGCAGTGCGCGTAAGTGATGATTGAAATCCTGCCAAAAGTACATATTTTTGTTGCAATGGCAATTGTTAATCGAAAAAAATTATGATATTTGCAGATTGCTTCCGCAATTTGCAATGCACAATAGAGAATAAAAAATAGATATGAAGACAATTTCTTTTTTACGGGGAGTGATTTTTGGAGTGATCCTTCTACATGCGGGACATGCTTCGGCTCAGCAAGGAAGTAAACGAATCGGCCTGTCCGATATTGTGAACGGGACGTTCCGGCAGAATACGGATGTGGGCGAGATGCGTTCGTTGCCTGATGGGGAACATTATACGGCGATGAATAAAGAACGTACGATGATCATTAAATATTCATACCGTACGGGCCAGCCTGTCGAAACGCTTTTCGATGTCGGGAATGTGCGGGAGTGTACGTTTGATGATTTTCAGGATTATGAGATAAGCTCTACGGGATACCGTATCCTGATCATTCGTGAGAAAGAGCCGATCTACCGCCATTCATTCCGTGCGGAAGTATATGATTATGACGTACGCCGCCGGATGGTAAAACCGCTCAACGAGTCGGGTAAAAAGATTATGATACCGACTTTTTCGCCGGATGGGCGGATGTGCGCTTACGTGGAAGAGAACAACATCCGGATTAAAAAGTTTGATTATGATACCGAAACGCAGGTGACGAAAGACGGGGCGATGAATAAGATTATCAACGGGGCGGCAGATTGGGTGTATGAAGAAGAATTTTCCGAAACAAACCTCATGGCCTGGTCGCCCGACAACGAATACCTGGCTTACGTGCGTTTTGATGAAACAGATGTGCCGGAATATTCGATGGCGATGTACGGCGATTCGTATTATCCTTACGAGCAGCGGTTCAAATATCCGAAAGCCGGGGAGAATAATTCAAAAGTGAGCCTTTATTCGTACTGCGTAGAAACGAAAGATATAAAAGCGTTGCAAGCGCCCCTGAACGAAGAGATTTACATACCCTATATCCGTTTTGCGGCAGAGCCTTCGCAGTTAGCGGTGATGACGCTTAACCGTCATCAAAATATATTTAATCTGTATTATGCGAATCCAAAAAGCGGGGTTTTCAAACTGATCATGAAGGATGAAAATAAAGCCTATATTGATTGTGACTGGATGAAGGCGATCCGATTCTCGAAGAGCGGATATCTTTATGTGAGTGAAAAAGACGGTTATGCGCATATTTACCAGTATTCGCCGACCGGCGTGATGCAACGCCAGGTGACAAGCGGAAACTGGGATGTGACCCAGTTGATCGGTAAAGATGAAGCCACGGGAACGATCTATTATGAGTCTGCGGAAGAAGGCCCGTTGCGCCGTTCGGTTTATTCCATTGATGTAAAAGGTAAAAAGACCCGGATGAGCGCCCTTCAGGGAACAAACAGCGCTTCATTCAGTTCGTCGTATACCTACTATGTGAATCATTTTTCCAACGTGAATATACCGATGCGCATCAGTATCCATGAAGCAAAAACAGGGAAAGAAATACGCGTCCTTCAGGAGAATGCCGTTCTTCAGGAAAAATTATCGGGATATGCTTTTTCGCCGAAGGAATTTACCGTGATTACTACGGCTACGGGCGAGGAGCTGAATGCCTGGATGGTGAAACCTGCAAATTTCAGCGAATCGAAAAAATATCCGGTGGTCATGTTCCAGTACAGCGGACCTAATTCCCAGTCCGTATCAGACCGTTTCGGGATGGATTGGGAGCAATATCTGGCCGCAAACGGTTTCATCTGTGTTTGTGTGGACGGGCGTGGGACGGGCGCACGCGGAGAAGCATTCCGCAAATGTACGTATCTGCGTATGGGCGACCTTGAATCGCGCGACCAGGTAGCTGCTGCCGTCGCTTTAGGAAAGTTGCCTTATGTGGATAAGGATCGCATAGCGATCTGGGGCTGGAGTTTCGGGGGATATAACACCTTGATGGCGATGAGTGTGGGAAATGGCGTGTTTAAAGCCGGTATTGCCGTTGCGCCGCCTACCGACTGGCGCTATTATGATACGGTTTATACGGAGCGCTATATGCGTACGCCGAAAGAAAATAAAAAAGGATATGATGAAACCTCTCCGATGAATCTGGTTAAAAACCTGCAGGGAAAATTGCTGCTGATCCATGGTACGGCCGACGATAATGTCCATTTCAAACAAAGTATTGATTATGCGGAAGCATTAGTACAGGCCGGCAAACAATTCGAGATGCACTTCTATCGTGATCGTGATCATGGTATTTACGGCGGTAATACGCGTATGCACTTGTACACACGTATGTCGAATTTTCTTTTTGATAATTTGTAGTCTTATGAATGGCGTACTTTCATTAATTCGATTACTTCCAGATCTTTGATTTCGGCTTTGTCAATGACGAAGCGGACGAGGGT
>JAIRKN010000280.1 GCA_031260095.1 Tannerella sp.
AATCTGTCTGCTCAAAATAAAATGTTGCAATTACCGGATATTAATATTCGCGATCCGTATATATTGGCAGAACAAAAAAGCCAAACATATTACATGTATAGATCGTCTTCCGTAAAAGATGACAACGGAGAAGTAAGAGGCGGCGTCGAAGTCTATAAAAGTAAAGACCTCGTAAACTGGGAAAAACCTGTAAGAGTTTTTACCGTACCTGAAAATAATTGGATAACAGGCGTCGTGTGGGCGCCGGAAGTTCATGAATACAAAGGAAAATATTATTTGTTTGCGACGCTTAACTGTGATATCAAATGGAAGAAATCCAAAGAAAATTGGCCTGACTATTTATTCAGGGGAACACAGATCTTTCATTCCGATTCTCCCGAAGGCCCGTTTCTTCCGTTTGAATTAACTCCCCATACGCCCGTCGATCGTATGGCCCTTGATGGTACGCTCTGGGTGGAGGATGGCAAACCCTATATGATTTATTGCCATGAATGGGTTCAGATAGTTGACGGTACAATGGAGTTAGTCGAATTATCACCAGACTTATCCGTTCCGGCAGGCGACCCGATGACACTTTTCTGCGCCTCTGCCGCAGAATGGTCTACCGGTCATACGGAATCACTGCCGGTATCTTATGTGACAGACGGCTGTTTCCTTTACAGGACAAACACAGGCAAGTTACTGATGATATGGTCAAGCTTTATGCATAATGAATATGCCATTGGAATAGCTGAATCCGTAACCGGAAAAGTTCAAGGGCCTTGGAAACAACAACAAGAGCCTCTTTTTACAAAAAACGGAGGACACGGTATGATTTTCAAGACATTCGACGGAAAATTATGTATAACGTTCCATCAACCAAATTCTCCCGGAGGCTCCGAAAGGGCCTACATATTTGAACTCGAGGATGCCGGTCATACATTAAAGCTTAAAAACAAATAACTTATATCGTACTTCTTCAATCCAAACATTACAACTCTCTGATTACTGCAAACAAAATGTATACTCTTTACCAAAAACAAATTTATTTCATTGCATCTATTACCTTTATTCTATTAAACACCATAAACAGTAGCGCACAAAACAGCAATACTTCCTCTCTCTACCGGATAACAGGCCGGATTATGGATCATGCCGGCCATACGCCGGTAGAATTCGCTCATCTTATCCTCTATAATGCAAACGACAGCACACCCGCCGGCTATACGACGACGGATGTTTCAGGCAGTTTTAATCTTACGCCTGAAAACGAAGGCGAATATTATATTGCCATCAGCTTTATCGGATACAAAACAGCTAAAACAAATACATTCAGGCTTTCCGCGGAAAAGAAGAAAATAACATTGCCGGATATACTGCTGGAAGAGAATGAACAAATGTTATCTGAAGTGGTGGTAACGGGACGCAGACGGCAGGTCGTATATAAATTAGACAAACAGGTCATCGAAGCAGCCGGGTACCTCTCTGCCGCCGGAGGTACGGCGGCAGATATCCTGATGCAGACGCCGTCTATTCGCATGGATGCGGAAGGTGAAATCACATTCCGGGGCAGCTCCGGATTTAAAGTATATATTGACGGAAAACCAGGCTCATTGAATGGCAGTGCCGCTTTGGAGCAAATCTCTGCGGGACAGATTGACAACATTGAAGTTTTAACAACGCCTTCTGCCAGAAATGATGCGGACGGCGCCGTCGGTATCATCAATATCAATACAAAGAAAAGCAATGTAGAAGGATGGAGCGGAATGGTTAACCTGATGAGTAGCTCTGTATGGTCGCGAAACGTTGACTTCCTGCTTGCGCTCAGGAAAAAAGATTTCCGGTGGCAGTTATCAGGTGAAGCCTCCCGCCGCTTTGTTTTAAGTGATTACGATCAACTGAAAACGGTCATAACACCGGAATTACTGACAACAGACCATTCTACCGGAAACCGGAAAAGACATACAGCCTGGTATTATCTCCGTTCTTCATTCGAGTGGTTCAAAGAAAATACCATCTGGTCGGCTGCCGTTACAGGAGGCTATCGGGACCGATGGAGAGGAGGAGCGCTTCATTACGAGGATATCTACGAATCTGTTGCCACAGGAGAAAAAACATATGGCTCCTTTAACGGGAAAGATTTTGTTAATTTATACGAATATCACTTCCGGGGCGACCTGGGGATAGAACATCACTTCCCCGGAAGAAAAGGACACAAGTTGACCGCCTCTTTATACGGATTATACGAAAGCGATGCTATGGAATACTTCCAGACCGACCTGTGGGATCTACATGGGAAACAAGTACAGGGACACCGTGCATGGGAAGATGAATACCGGTTTACCGGACAGATAAATGCGGATTATATCTATCCTTTTGATAATGAAACGGGAAAATTTGAATCAGGCTACCAGTTATTTTCCTATACCGAAGACGGAGACTATATTATTGATATGTTCGACCCCGAACAGGGTCTGTTTGTCCGCCGTGACGAACTGTACAACCAATACCTGTTCCGCAGGGATGTACATGCGTTATACGTATTAGTATCCGATACCTATAAACGTTTCGGATACCAGTTGGGACTGAGAGGAGAATATACGTATCGCAAGCTCGGCAATAACTTTGAGTGGGCGCAGAACAGCCGTCACCGTTTCGACCTTTTCCCGTCGGTACACGCATCGTATGCTCTAAATGATGATTCGCAGATCCGGGCAGCCTATACGCGCAGAATCACTCAACCGGAACTGTTTTATATGGAGCCTTATGTGGTTTATGTTGACTATAATACGGCTCAGATGGGAAATCCGTTTATAAAACCGGAATATACAAATTCAATGGAATTAGGGTACAACCTTAGCTTTAATAACAATAATATGATCTCCGCCGCGCTCTTTCACCGTGCGCGTAAAGATAAAATAGAACGCCTTCGCGTTCCTTACCATTCAAGCGTTACACTTGATTCTATGGCGAATGTCGGCAACGATTATTCTACCGGCATAGATTTAGCCGCATCTCTGCAATTGTATAAATTTTGGAATCTGGATGCGAACACAAGCTACTATTTCTATAAAATAAAGAACCGGTTTAAAGTAGATGATGATGAAGAAAGCTGGAACTGGCAGTTAGCCGTAAACAATAACTTTGATGTGGCAAAAAATACGCGTGTGCGGTTGGAGGCCTACTACGTAGGGCCGATGGTCAGTACGCAAGGTCGTGTGAACGGTTTCTTCTATCTGAACTTCGCCGCCCGTCAACAACTCCTTAAACGCAAATTGACCGCAAGCCTTGTTGTAAGAGATATTCTCTCAACAGCAGAGTACATCAACAAACGTTCCGGTGTTGGCATGGAAACCCTCAGCAAAATTTATCCGCGCTCTCCCCTGTTTACCCTGACATTAACCTATATATTCAACAATTTCAGATCACAACGCAAAGCAGATGATAGCAATCACGACATGTTCGAAGGTACCAACCGTTAAAAAACCCCCGTCACATAATCGTCATCTTAAACACCTCCGGCTATGAAGCGCCTTACAGTATGCAACAGAAAAAAGTCAAAAGAGGGCGAAATCCCTCCTTTGACTTTTTCATAAAACCAATCCGAAGGCGACACAAGAGCAACCTCCTCTCCTGTAAAAAAATCAACAGACTTAAAAATCTACTTTCATGTGGATAACGAGTAGACGTCATCTTCCGTTGATAGCTTATTTTCCAGTCCACTCATCAACTGATTCCTCACATAGCGCTCTATTTCTCTTTTCCTGAATCCATTCCAGTCTTCCGAATTTTCTGTCCTCTGCATCATTTCATCAAACTGCGCAACGAGTTCCTCTTTATCCGATATATTTTCCAGTTGAGACCTTAAATTATCATCATGCAGAAGACTTACATATTTCTCCATCATATTCAGCATATCATTACGTCCAAAAGGCTCAAATCGGATATAGGAATCCCATCCCGGATAATCAAGGTCGAATTCATCCACCATATCATCATTCTGTTCATCATATTCGGTTTCAGACAAACCATAAAGTCCGGAATTAGAGGCCAGTTCTATTTCCAGCGTTTCCGGATTGAGAAAACAGGTAAATCCATTATTTAAAGACTCCGTAATCTGTGCTACCGCCTCTTCATATTTCGGAGGAATATTTTCCGAATTCTCCTCCCGGTTACGATCCGCCATTTTTGTTTCCAGAAAATTAAGCGTTTCTATCAGTGCTTCTCTATCTTCCTTTAGCTGGGACAACTTCTCAACTATTTCAATATAAATATCTTCTGTCTTCATGTTTTTTAAAATTTATTCGTATGATTCCGGTTTCTAAGATAAGGCTATATCTTCAATCGGCTGCGGCCAATTCTTTTTTACTAATACCATATTTTTCCGCACAATGATTACTGTCTTTCGGCTCCACATGTACAATGATGTCGTATATATTTTCAATATCCCGTCTAATACTATCCTCCACCTCCTGTGCGATATGATGCGCTTCCGTCAGAGAGAGTCCGCCGTCTACCTCAATATCAAGCACAATACTGTACATATTCCCTACCTGCCGGGAACGGATGCGATGTGGATTATACGCGCCCGGTACTCTTTCTGCCGCTTCAATAATCTTATTATACACCGAAATATCGGAAACGCCGTCCAGCAAAGCGACATTCGCGTCACGGAATATGCCGATGGCCGACCAGATGATATAGAAACCGATCAGACCTGCGATAAGCGGATCCAAAACAGGTATATTTAAAAGGAATGTACAGACTAATCCAACCAATACTCCTCCTGAAATAATCACGTCATTGCGCATGTTTATCGCATTCGCTTTTAACATGGACGAATCAATCCGCTTTCCCTGATGAAACTGATACCATGCTAATAACAGTTTGCCGGCAATAGAAGCAACCGTCACCCAAATAGCCAAAACAAAAGGCAACTCCCTCGTTTGCCGGGAAATAATCTGCTCCACAGATGAAATCACAATCTGGCATCCCATAAAGAAAATAACAAAAGAAAGCCCCGTAGAAGCTATATTTTCCGCCTTTTCCCTACCATACACATATTTGGAATCAGGAGGACGACTGACGACGGAAGAAGTAAATAAAATGACAATTGAAGTAACAACATCCGAAGCCGAATCAAGCCCATCGCTCAATACGGCCATACTCCCGGATATAATTCCGGTCACCACTTTCAGCAAGGACAACATAACATTCCCGACAATACTAACCCATGAAGTCCGCAATAATATTTTTTTTCTGTCAACCATAATGTCTTGCATAGAAAAACAACTCTTTAACTCTTCCGATTCCCTCATCAAATATACGACCAAAACCCGGAAGAGAAAATGTTTCTATGATATTGGTATCTTTAGCGAATCAAATCAATGTTCAAAACTTAACGGTTCTGTCTTCTCCCGCAAAGGACGAAAATGTAGCTCTCACGTTTTTAAGATACAGTACATGCGTATTATCGTCGTCGGCCGAATACATCGACTTTAAATCAGGATACTGATCGAGCACATACTGCTTGGCTTCCCGCCTTTCATCTTCCACGACAGTCGCTTCAATACGAAGCCATTTGCCTGCCGCTAAATCCAATGCACAAATTTCAATTTTAGGGTTCGCCTTCATTTGCCCGGATACCCTTTTTTTCTTTCCGGTTTGGATGTAGAGCCTGTTTTCAAAAATAACTGCCGTGCCGAAAGGTCGAACTCTCGGCTGGTCACCGTCTGCCGTAGCAAGAAAATACGTCCCGCACTGTTTTAAAAAATCATATACTTCCTGCATCTCTTTTACGGGCTGTGCCGATTCATTCCTTACATTCAATCTGTCGGTAAGATTTGACGCCGACGCCGTCGTCAGACCAAAGACAAACAAAAATACATATAATAAACCAATTAATCTCTTCATGTGTATAATCTTTAAATGAAACTTATTATCGTTGCAAATATACATGAAATTTTCGACATTC
>JAIRKN010000283.1 GCA_031260095.1 Tannerella sp.
TTTCCCAGATCTTCAGGAAGACGTTCTGCGTCAGGTCTTCCGCCGCAAATTCGTCGTGAAGCAGCGAAAGGGAAAAGTGATATACACGGCCGCCATATTTCCGGTAAACGGCTTCGAAAGCCTTATGGTCTCCCTGCTTGAGACGTTGCAACTGTTTCGTTTCCGATTTTTCCATATAGCGCGTCATGGTGTTTGCGTTGAATTGAATGTTATGTTCACAGATATACAGATTATAATACCGTTTTATAAAGTACAAATGTACATAAAATCCTTAATTATGCATAAAAATATTCGGAAAAATTTACAGGGGAAAGGGATTTATTCTATGAGGAAGATAAATATACCATAAATGTGGTATTTTTTTTGAATATATAACGGTGTACTTTTGTCCGGTGAAAAAAAAGATTGCAAAAAACGACAGGCTTTACAGCTTTCGATGAATATACATTATATATATTTGGCGGACATTTTTGTGTGTTTGTGTGTAATCTGATAATTTAGTGCTACCTTTGTTTTGTAATTTTAATAGAGAAAATGATGATTAAAGCCCTTTACGGGATTGATACTTTTATAAACAGCATGGGATTTATCAATAAGAAAGAACATATCGTTTCAGATAAAAGTATATCGGGTTCCGAAATCAAAATAAACAATCTCAATGTCAGTATTGGGAGTAACCATATCCTGAAAAACATTAATATCGAAATACCGAATAATAAAATAACATGTATTATCGGTCCTTCGGGATGTGGAAAATCGACGCTTCTGAAAACAATTAACCGTCTGATAGATGATAATGAAAAGGTGAAGGTGGAAGGAGAAATCGTAATAGAAGGAGAAAATATATATGGAAAGAAAGTAGAAGTAACCCATATTCGCAAAAAGATGGGATTACTGTCGCAACGTCCTACTCCCCTTCCTATGTCCATATTCGATAATATCACGTTCGGGTGTAAAATACATGGCATCCGCAATAAGAAGCAACTCAGGATGATTGTGGAAGAAAATCTGAAAGCGGCGGGACTTTGGGATGAAGTAAAAGACAGGCTTCATACACCGGCTTCCAACCTTTCTATGGGACAGCAGCAACGCTTGTGCCTTGCAAGGGGATTGGCTATCCGGCCGCAATTTATCCTGGGAGATGAATCCACTTCCGCCCTGGATCCGATATCGAGCCGTCATATTGAAGATTTATTCTTAAAATTGAAAGGGTATTATGGGATTATACTGGTTACGCACACCTTGCGACAAGCGCTACGAATCGCCGACTATGCCATATTCATGTATTTAGGCGAAGCGATAGAAAGCGGACCTGCACAAGAATTGTTCAACAACCCAAAGCATGAACTTACCCGGCAATATTTGTCAGGCGTATTCAGTTGATACCGGAAGCAGATCTTACCGGCTTTTTATAACAGCAATATCATTATGAAAAGAATATGTATAAATTACCCGAAACATTAGGCAGTGATATCACACGTTTTGCAGCATTGGCAAACGACTTTCAACAGGAGAAAATTGAACCCGTACAGTTTAAAGCTTTCCGCGTACCTATGGGCATCTATGAGCAGCGACAGGATAATGTATATATGTCGCGGGTGCGCACAACCGGAGGTGTTATCTATCCGAAACAATTCCTGAAACTGATTGAGATTGCGCAGAAGCACAAATCCAATCTGTTACATATCACCACACGACAGGAAATACAACTGCAAAATCTTAATCTGAACGAGATAGAGGCGATACTTTTAGAATTGCAGGAAACCGGCCTCAGTACGAAAGGCGGCGGCGGTAATACCATTCGCAATATACTTGTGCCGGAAGAAAGCGGAATATGCAGCAGTGAAACATTTGATACAACGCCTTATGCCATGCAACTCACATCGAAGGTGATTGCCGAAGCGGATTCTTTTCTCCTTCCCCGTAAGATGAAAATTGCCTTCTCATCCGGTGAGAAACAACCCGGATATGCGGCGATCAACGATGTGGGCCTTGTTGCAAAAATAAAAGACGGGGAAAAAGGATTTCTGGTATATGCAGGCGGAGGAGGAGGAGCAAAACCGACGGTCGGATGGCTTCTGTTTGATTTTATTCCTGCAAGCGACCTTTTTGTCATTATAGGAGCTATCAAAAAATTCTTTTCGGATCACGGAAACCGGAAAAACCGGCACAAAGCCCGTTTACGCTTTATTTTTTATAAGTTAGGAGAAGAAGAAACCCTCCGTTTGATAAAAGGATATTATCAGGATGCGAAAAAAACAGAACCGCCATTTACATTAAATTATACCGAAGACGAGCGGCCTCCTTATTCATACCTGCCGGATCAGGCGCTAACGCCGGATAACACGGACGAATATAATTTGTGGAAAAAGCGATATGTAACCCCACAAAAGCAAAACGGTTACAACAGTATACTTGTTCCTGTTTTATCGGGAAACATATCGCTCAATGACGAAGCCACAGTATCCGGGATAAGTAAATTACTGCAATTCATCGCCCGGTTTGGGAAACATACCATCCGTTTTACAACTACCCAAAATATTCGTTTGCGAAATATCCCGGATATAGCTCTGCCGGAACTGTATTCAATCCTTAAAGAATGGAACAGTCAGATAGACCATCCGGTTTTAACCAACAACATCGTATCATGCACCGGAGCGGATACGTGCCGTTTAGGAATAGGATTATCCAAAGGACTTGCGGGAGCGATCCGCCGCGAGTTGTTAAAGAGCGGCATAGACATGGATCCGTTATCCTCCGTCAACATTCATATATCAGGATGTCCCAATTCCTGTGGGCAGCAATTATGGACGGATCTTGGTTTCGCAGGGAAAATACTCCGTAACGACCGGATCTACCCCGGCTATCAGGTGTATCTGGCAGCCAACAGAAATACCGCTCCCAAACTCGGAGAACCTGCCGGCAGCATAAACGCCAGAGATATCCCTGAATTTACGCGGCGTTTGCTCGAAGCCTATTATGCCGTTTTACCCGGATACAAGTCGTTCGCTTCCTATCTGGAGGGAGAAGGCAAATCGTTTGCCGTCAAATTAATAGAAGAATACAAAGAGATCCCGTCTTTTGCCGACGACAAGAATTATTATTTCGATTGGGGCGCCGAATCCATTTTCAGTGTCATCGGACAGGGCGCGGCCGAATGTTCGGCAGGGCTATTCGATATGATTGAAGTAGATCTTAATCATATAAACAACAACCGCTCGGCGCTTTCCCTCGAAACCGACAGAGCGAAAAGGAATCATCTGTTGTACGACATCATTTATTCTTCGTCACGCATGTTGCTGGTGACCAGGGGAGCCGAACCGAAAACAACTGCTGAGGTATTCAACCTCTTTATTAAAAACTTCATTGAGTACGGCTTTGTCGAAGACCGGTACCGGAGCCTTATCGTCACGGCGCGCGATCATAAAGACTATGATTTCAGCCGGAATGAAGATGAAATATATGCTTTAGCAGATCGTGTGACGGATTTGTACAGGAATATGGACGACTCTCTCCAGTTCAAAGACGGTCCACCTGCAAAAGAGGATACAAGTAAAAGCAGCCGGAAACAAAAAGACTTGCGGGGAGTATCATGCCCGATGAATTTCGTACAGACAAAGATACAGCTATCTACGATTCAATCCGGCGAGGAACTCGAAATATGGCTCGACGACGGTCCGCCTATCAACAACGTACCCGCTTCGGTCCGGGCGGAAGGTCACGACATCATAGAACAAACAAGAAATGGAGAATATTGGAAAGTAATCATCAGAAAAAAATAAAAAGAAAATGAGTAAAATTAAAGTCAATGACGAACTGCAAGAGGTCAAACTACCTCTAACATTAACAGAACTGATCCGGCAGAACGATATACTGCAACCGGATATGGTATCGGTATCGGTAAACGGCGAATTCATCCCCCGTGAGGATTTCGACCGGAGAACGGTACGTGACAACGACGAGATAGATTTCTTATATTTCATGGGAGGAGGGCGCTAATGGATTTCACAAATGAACAGATAGAACGATACAGCCGCCACATCCTCTTGCAGGATGTAGGCGTAGAGGGACAGGAAAAAATCAGCCGCGGCAAGGTGCTCGTCATCGGTGCGGGAGGTCTCGGCGCACCTGTGCTCCTATACCTGGCCGCCGCCGGAGTAGGCACGCTGGGAATAATAGACGGGGATGTGGTAGACATCAGCAATCTTCAGAGGCAAATAATCCATTTTACGCCTGATATAGGGAGGGCCAAAGTGGATTCGGCCAGAGAAAAGATAAAACAGATCAACCCCGACGTCGAAGTAATCACCTATAACCGGTACTTTGGGGCCGACAACGCCGTCGACATTATAAAAGAATATGACATAATTGTCGACGGAACGGATAACTTTCCCGTCAAATTCCTCATTAACGACGTATGTGTGCTGGCCGGCAAACCGTTCTCTCACGGAGGCATCCTCCGGTTCGAAGGACAGAGCTTCACGCATCTGCCCGGCACGACCTGCTATCGCTGTATTTTCAACGGTCCTCCGCCGCCAAATGCCGTACCGACCTGTTCGCAGGCCGGAGTATTGGGCGCTATCGCCGGAATGTTGGGCACCATACAGGCCGCCGAAGTACTGAAATTCCTTACGGGAACGGGAACCCTGCTGACAGACCGGCTATTGACATTCAACGCCAAGACGATGAATTACAGAACCATACAGCTAAAGAAGAACTGCAAATGCCCGGTGTGCGGCGAAGAACCCTCCATCACGGAGCCGGCAGAGGCGCCACCGCCCGTATGCGAATTAAAAAAATAACCGGCAGGATGATACGGATCCCTCAACATATTGCAGATGCAATGATACGGCACGCCCACGAAGAGTTGCCTGATGAAGCCTGCGGGCTGCTGACCGGAACGGACGGCATGGTTCAAAAACAGTTTACAATGACCAATACGGACCATAGCCCCGAACATTTCTCTTTTGACCCGCGCGAACAGTTTGCCGTGTTAAAAGAAGCGCGGAAACTGGGACAGAAAATAATCGCGAACTATCACAGCCACCCTCTCAGTCCTGCCCGCCCTTCGGAGGAGGACGTGCGCCTGGCTTTTGACCCCGCGATCGTTTACATTATCATTTCACTGGCCGGCGAAACGCCCGTCATAAACGCCTTCCGCCTGCTGGACGGACGTATGCAGCCATGCCAATTGCAGATCACATAAATATGCCGGCTCCAATAATTCGCACGACTTTCGTTCAGCACAGCCTGTTTAGCCAGGGCGGACTAAGCTGTTTAGTCAGGGCGGACTGCACGATCAACGACTATTAAGAGAAATTAATACAATAAATACAGATGAACAGGATCATTATTAGCATCATAACCATTATTATCGTAGGCGGCTGCGGCGGCGCAACGAAACGTCAAACGGCTACCGACGGCAACGGCGACGGCCTTTCGGGGAGTATCCAACTCTCGGGAGCTTTTGCGCTCTATCCGATGGTGATTAAATGGAGCGAAGAGTTCAGGAAACTGCATCCGAACGTGCAAATAGACGTATCGGGCGGCGGAGCAGGGAAAGGTATGACGGACGCACTGGCCGGAGTGGCCGACATGGGAATGGTTTCGAGGGAAATATACGCGGAAGAAATCGCAAAAGGAGCCTTTCCCGTTGCGGTGGTAAAGGATGCCGTCGTCCCGGTTATAAATGACCGTAACCCCGAATTGGCGGCCATAAAGAAACGGGGACTGAGCCGGGAAACGGCCCGAAAGCTGTGGAATAAGGAAATCACACACTGGGGCGAAATCACCGGTTCGCAGGACGGACTGCCCTTGCACGTCTTCACACGTTCCGACGCATGTGGCGCAGCGGAGACGTTTGCCGCCTGGTTCGGACGAAAGCAGGAACACCTCCGGGCAACCGCCGTGTTCGGCGATCCGGGCATAGCCGTCGCCGTTCAGAAAGACAAGGCAGGCATCGGTTATAACAATATCGCCTACGCCTACGACCAGAAAACAAAGAAGACGTTCGAGGGATTGACCGTCATCCCGCTCGACCTCAACGACAATGGCGTGATCGAGCCGGAAGAGGATTTCTATGAATCGGTGGAGACATTGATGAAGGCGATCGACGAGGGACGCTTTCCCTCTCCGCCCGCCCGCGACCTGTATCTGGTGACCCGCGGCCGCCCGCAACGACCCGAAGTGATTGCCTTCCTTGCCTACGTCCTGAACGAAGGACAACAGTACGCCGCCGAAACCGGGTTTATCGCCCTCCCGGAAGAAAAACGGAAAGCGGAAGCAGATAAATTATATTGACAAATGACAATGAAACCTTCACTTATAACAAAAAGACGGAACAGAGATCGCATAGCCGGCCGTACGATGCAACTCTTGACGGTACTCTCACTCTTCATCCTCGTGGTCATAGGGTTTGGCCTGTATTATAAATCTACGGACATATTATCGGAAAATTCGTTCCGGGAGTTATTGACCGGCTCGGTTTGGAGTCCGCTAAACGGGGTATTCGGTTTCAGGCCGTTCATATTAAGTTCGGTCTATGTCACTGTTCTGGCCGTGGTCATCGCACTGCCTGTTGCCATGCTCACCGCGTTGTTTCTGACGGAGAACGCCCGGCCGTGGGTGAAAAGGCTGGTCTTTCCCGTATTGGACATACTGGCCGGGATCCCCTCTGTGGTGTATGGACTGTGGGGGACGCTGATCATCGTCCCCTGGATTGCCGACGAATTAGGCCCCCGGTTTGTGGATTACACGAGCGGTTATACGCTGCTTGCCGGCGGGATCGTCCTGAGCGTGATGATTATACCTTTGCAGGTAAGCCTGTTTATAGAAATATTCTCGGCCGTACCCAAAGATTTTAAGGATGCTTCCGCGTCACTGGGAGCTACCCGTTGGCAAACATCCAGGCTGATCGTCGTGCGGAAAGCAATGCCCGGTATTATAGCGGCCGTGGCGCTATCCATATCGAAAGCCTTCGGCGAAACGCTTGCCGTGCTTATGGTATGCGGAAATGTGGTCGATACGCCCCGGTCGCTGTTCGACAGCGCTTATCCATTGCCTGCACTCATTGCCAACAATTATGGCGAGATGCTTTCTTTGCCGAAGTATGAATCTGCGCTCATGTTCGCAGCTCTTGTTATGTTTGTACTGATATTACTGTTTAACACCCTGTCGCGTATTGTCCTGCAACACGTGGAAAAAAAGATCAAACTATGAGATACAAGTTTATAGAAGAGAAAATCATTAACCTGTTTATGATTGCGGCGACGCTTGTTGTGTTCGGCTTCTTTGCCAGCATCATCTGGATCATCGCCAAAACGGGATTTCCTTCGCTTACGTGGGAAATGATAAGCAGTTTGCCCGGAGGCGGATTCTACCTCGGCCGTGAAGGTGGAATATTGAATGCTATCACAGGCTCATTAATGATCGTCTTTACGTCTACGCTGTTGGGACTGGTCATCAGTATTCCGATCGTTTTTTACATGAACGTGTATTTGAAGAAAACGTCCCGGCTGGCGTATTGGGCGCGCCTGTCCTTCGACGTACTGTACGGAATCCCCTCTATCGTTTATGGAGCTTTTGGGTTTATTATTATGATTCTTCTGGGGCTGAAAGCATCTCTGGCAGGAGGGATCATTGTGATAACCTTTCTTATCGTCCCCATTTTAGTGCGTTCGATGGACGAAGTGGCAAAGTCCGTATCAAAAGATCTTCTGGATGCTTCCTACTCGTTGGGGGCGACCCGGCTGGAGACCTGCAAAGTAGTGCTCCGTCAGATTATGCCCGGCATTGCAACGGCCACGTTACTGTCGGTCGGACGGGCGATCGGCGATGCGGCCGGCGTTATGTTTACCGCAGGATTTACGGATAATATCCCCACTTCTCTCGATGAACCTGCCGCCACATTGTCTTTATCTGTCTTTTTCCAGTTGAGCAGTCCCATACCGGAAGTGAGGGAAAGAGCTTATGCGGCAGCATTGTTGCTGACCATCATCGTTCTTGTATTAAGCATTGCCGGCAGAATTATTACAAACCGTTTCTCAAAGAACAAAATCAAATAAGATGATAATAAAAGTAGCTTGTCGTAACAGTCCTCTTTCGCTGTTACAGGTAGAAGAGGTATTTGCATCGCATCCGTCCGTAGAGTATGAGCTTCTGAGTATGGAGTCGTTTGGAGATAAGAACAAACATATATCATTGACGGATGATATCCCCGGCGACTTTTTTACCCGTGAACAGGATCGTTCGCTGTTGGACGGAGAAGCCGATATAGCCGTTCATTCCGCAAAAGACCTGCCGTATCCTCTGCCCTGCGGACTGGATTTATATTGCCTGACCCATGCAACGGATCAGACGGATGCGCTTGTGAGCAGGAATAATTCGGGACTGTACGACCTGCCGGCCGGTGCGCGGGTGGGTACAAGTTCGGCAACACGCAGAGCCGAATTGTTACGTTTGCGCCCCGATCTGACCGTCGCCGACATACGTGGAACAATAGAAGAGCGGATCGCGCAAGTCGATAATGGCAGTATAGATGCTTTGATTGTGGCTACCTGTGCCCTGAAACGCCTGAAACTGGAGAAACGGATTGCCGAAATACTGCCGTTCAAGACACATCCGTTACAGGGAAACTTAGCGGTAGTAGGCGTTGAAAATAACCCCGACATGAAATCTTTGTTCTCGACAGGCGACGTTCGCAAAAACTACGGAAAAGTAATCCTCGTTGGTTTCGGCCCGGGGGATCCCGGTCTGCTTACCATTGCAGGGGACAAAGCGCTATCCGTAGCGGATATTATTTTCCATGATGACTTGCTGGACAGGAATGCGCTTGAGAAATACAAAGCTGAAAAGTATTATGCAGGCAAACGTAAAGGCCGACATAGCTGCCATCAGGATCATATAAATGAGATGGTTTATCAGGCGGCTGTTTCCGGTAAAAACGTAGTGCGCCTGAAAGGGGGCGATCCGATGATCTTTGCACACGGCCGCGAAGAGATTGATTTCTTGAAAAGCCGTTTTGTAGAAGTGGAAGTTATTCCCGGCATTTCTTCCGGTATAGCATTAGCGTCCTGTACTCATATCCCGTTAACCCACCGGGGAGTGGCCTCGTCGGTAGCTTTTGTTACGGGACATTCGGGAAATGAGGTGCAAACTCCCGTCGCCGATACGCTTGTGTATTACATGGGCGGCGCTAACCTGTCGCAGATCGCACGGAAATTAATCGCGACAGGCCGCCCCGAAGAAACGCCGGTTGCATTGGTAAGCAACGTTTCATTGCCCGCCCAGAAAACAGTCTATACCTCATTAAAGGAACTGCAACACTCCGTCGTCCGTCATCCCACGCCTCTACTTGCAATCATCGGCAATGTGGTTTCGTTTGAGAAAGGAAACGCCGGTAAACAAAACGTTCTCGTAACGGGTACAACCTGCGCCGAATATGCGGACGGAGGAAACATCGTCCACTCCCCACTCATCAGCATACGGAAGAATACCGATAACAACCTGCATACGGTATTGAAGGAGAAGATAAGCGCTCAGCAATGGATTGTTTTCACAAGCCGCTATGGGGTGCGCTTCTTTTTTGAGATATTGAATGAAATGAAACACGATATACGGTCTTTGGCGAACGTAAAGATCGCTACGGTAGGAAAGACGACTACGGCCGAACTCGGCAGATATAACCTCTATCCCGATTTCGAATCGGATACGGAATCGGCCGAAGGATTGATCGCCTATTTTGAAGCAATAAAACTGACCGGAGCAAAGATCCTGTTGCCACGTTCCGACAAAGGATTGAAATCTCTTTCGAGAGCACTCGCCCGCCTGGGAAACATCATCACAGATGTGCCTGTATATACCAATCAGGCCAATGCGCAGGCCGAAAAAGCAGATCTGGCTCTATTTCGGAAAATCATCTTCACTTCTCCCTCCGGGGTGGATGCATTCAGGGATTTGTATGGAGCCATCCCGGAGAATATACTGCTTGTCGCCAGAGGAAAAACGACGGAAAACAAACTAATAAAAGAAATTTATGAAACGCTTTAGACAGTTCAGGACAAACCAGGAAATCAGGGATAAATATGCCGATATATCTATCGACGCCGACGATTTTATTTATCCGTACTTCGTTGTTGACGGACAAAACGTGAAACAGGAAATATCCTCCATGAAAGGCGTATTCCGCTTTTCGATTGACAGACTACTGGATGATGTGGAAGACCTGGCATCGTTGAAGATAGATAAAATACTCCTGTTCGGGGTAGTCGACGAAAAGGATAAAGATGAAAGGGGGCGTTCGGGTTATAGCCCCGACAATATCATAAGCCGGACGGTGAAAGCCGTAAAGAAGCGTTTCCCGCACATAACGGTCTTTACGGACGTCTGCCTCTGCGAATATACATCGCACGGACATTGCGGCCTGCTGCACGATCAGGAGGTGGATAATGATACAACCCTGCCGCTACTGGCCGAAATGGCTTATCAACATGCGATAGCCGGAGCTGATTTTGTTGCTCCGTCGGCCATGATGGACGGACAGGTGGAGGCGATACGGGAACGCCTGAATAAAGAGCATTTGAAAACAAAAATACTGGCCTATTCAGCAAAATATGCGTCCGCCTTTTACGGGCCGTTTCGCGACGCCGCAGGTTCCGCCCCGTCTTTCGGCGACAGGAAATCGTATCAAATGGACTTTCGTACAAAGAATCAGGCATTAGAAGAGATCGCCGCAGATATTGAGGAAGGCGCCGACTGGATTATGGTAAAGCCGGCAATGGCATATCTTGATATACTTTACCGCGCTTCCGGGCAGTTTGCCGGTTATCCGCTGGTAGGTTACCAGGTTTCGGGCGAATATTCGATGCTAAAGAACGGAGCGGCTCATCATTTCTTCGATGAGAAACGCATCTTTTTTGAAAGTCTTATCGCCATAAAACGGGCCGGAGCCGATTATATCATATCGTATTATGCGAAAGAATTTATTCGAAACGGATTATAAAACAACAGAAATAAATATGAGGAGTAAACTGACACATTTGAAAGAACTTGAATCGGAATCAATCTATGTGATGCGCGAAGTGGCGGCACAATTCGAAAAGCCCGTCTTATTATTCTCCGGTGGAAAAGATTCCATTGTAATGGCTTTTCTCGCCTACAAAGCCTTTTATCCTGCGGCCATTCCTTTCCCTTTCCTGCATATAGATACGGGACATAACTTCGAGGAAACAATCGCATACAGAGATGAACTGGTGAAGAAACTCGGCGTAAAACTGATCGTAGGCTCCGTGCAGAACTCCATTGATACGGGGCGGGCCGTCGAAGAAACCGGTATCAATTCCAGTCGCAACAAGCTTCAAACCGTTACCCTGCTCGATACGCTCGACAAATATAAATTTGACGCGGCGCTCGGTGGCGCTCGGCGCGACGAGGAAAAAGCGCGCGCCAAA
This sequence comes from Tannerella sp., assembly GCA_031260095.1. GTDB lineage: Bacteria > Bacteroidota > Bacteroidia > Bacteroidales > Tannerellaceae > Tannerella. Next base: position 11,448 of record JAIRKN010000283.1, read on the forward strand.
GAACGCTTTTTCTCACATCGCGATGAGTTTGGCCAATGGGATCCTAAAAACCAGCGTCCCGAATTGTGGAATATCTTCAACGGTAAAAAACAGTTAGGGGAGCATTTCCGCATTTTCCCTCTGAGCAACTGGACGGAAATGGATGTATGGCAGTATATATTACAGGAAAATATAGAATTGCCAAGCCTGTATTATACACACGAACGGGATGTGTTCGAACGGGACGGGATCTGGCTTGCCTATTATCCGTTTATGCAACTGAGAGCGGACGAGAAAGTTGTCTGTAAGCGCGTGCGTTGCCGTACGATCGGAGATATCACCTGTACGGGCGTAACGATATCCGAAGCCCGCACGGTCGAAGATATTATCGGAGAGCTGGCCTCTTCCAGAGTGACCGAGCGTGGCGGCCGTTCCGACGATAAACGTTCGGAAGCAGCAATGGAAGACCGTAAAAAAGCAGGATATTTTTAATGAAGTACCGTATGATACAGTTCTATTTGCGTTTGCGGAAGAGATGGCCTCTATTCGACATGTCGAACAAACTATTCGACATGTCGAATAAACCATTCGACATTCCGAACAAACCATTCGACATGTCGAATAAACCATTTGACATGTCGCAAAAGATTTACGACGTTGTGCGAAAACCTTACGACGTTGTGAGAAAAATTTACGACGTTGTGAGAAAAATTTACGACGTTGCGCGAAAAATTTACGACGTTGTGAGAAAGATTTACGACGTTGAGCGAAAGATTTACGACGTTGTGCGAAAGATTTACGACGTTGCGCGCGAACCTCGCAGCATATACTGCGGAGTTTATTTCTTATCATTAAATCAAATTGAAAATAAAATATGAACGGATATTTAGATATGGAACTGCTTCGCTTTACGACGGCAGGCAGTGTGGATGACGGTAAAAGCACTTTAATAGGACGGTTACTGTACGATAGCAAGTCCATTTTCGAAGACCAGTTGGAAGCGGTGAAAACCGCCAGTGAACGGTTAGGGAATGAGGAAATAAATCTGGCCTTACTTACCGACGGACTGCGGGCAGAACGGGAACAGGGAATTACCATAGACGTTGCTTACCGCTATTTCGCAACCCCGAAACGAAAGTTTATTATTGCCGATACTCCGGGACATATAGAATATACCCGCAATATGGTAACCGGTGCGTCGACGGCGGACGCTGCCGTTATCCTTGTGGATTCGCGCAACGGAATTATAGAACAGACCAAACGTCATTCGTATATTGCTTCCCTGTTGGAACTCAATCATGTCATTCTGGCAGTAAACAAAATGGATCTGGTAGATTTTTCCGAAGACGTTTTTGACCGGATAAAATCAGAATATACAGGGATTGCCGAAAAACTCAAATTGAAAAACGTCCATTATATCCCGATTTCGGCGCGTGACGGCGATAATGTGGTGAACCGTTCGGGCAATATATCCTGGTATAAAGGGGCGACGCTGCTGGAGTTGCTGGAGAGGCTTCCCGTAAAGGAAGATATCGACAAACATCCCGTGCGTTTCCCCGTACAGTATGTGATCCGGCCTCAGAAGGATGATTTTCACGATTACCGGGCTTACGCAGGACGTCTGGCCGGTGGAAGCATCAAGGTCGGAGATAAAGTTACCATTTTGCCGTCATTAACGGAATCGTCTGTAATGTCTATACATGAAGCGGATCGTTCGCTCGACGAAGCGTTCGCGCCGCAATCGGTTGCGATCCGGTTAAATGACAATGTAGATGTGAGTCGCGGAGATATGATCGTGAAAAGCGACAACCTGCCCTACAGGAATGCCAATATTTCCCTCTTGATATGCTGGCTGAATCACCGTCCCTTAAGCATCGGAGCCAAATATATCATCCGTCATACCACCGATGAGGTTTTCGGCGTGATTAAAGATGTTTATTTTAAAGTGAACATCAATACCCTCGAAAATATTACGGGAGATAAGACGGTTAAGATGAACGATATCGCTCACATACAGATTAAGACATCCAGGCCGCTCAAATACGACCTGTATTCCCAAAACAGTATAACCGGCAGCCTTGTCATTATTAATGAGGCTACTTTCGAAACGGTAGGCGCGGGAATGATCGTAAAATCACTGGAAGAACAAACCTTTTCAATATGAATGATGCAATGGAACGGAACGAACAAATAAGCAGGTTGAATACGCTCTTCGGAAAGAAGTCGCCCGAAGATCTGCTCCGGTATTTTCTGGATAAGTACGGCAGGCGCATTGCTTTAGCTTCCAGCATGGGGATAGAAGACCAGATCCTGACCGATATGATTGTCAGGATAGCGCCTTCGGCACGCATATTTACGATTGATACCGGAAGACTGTTCCCCGAAACCTATTCGTTGATAGATAAAACCCGTCTGACATATAACATTCCGTTAGAAGTGTTTTTCCCGGATAGTCATGCGGTTGAGAGCTATGTGCAGGCAAACGGGATAAACGGATTCTACGAAACGGTCGACAAACGGAAGGCTTGCTGCCATGTACGGAAAATACAACCCCTCTTGAGGGCGTTGTCTACACTCGATGTATGGATTTGCGGACTGCGAAAGGAACAATCGGTGACACGCACAGAAACGCAAATGGTGGAATGGGATGAGGTGAATCGCCTGATAAAAATAAATCCGCTTATCCACTGGACCGATCAGGATCTCCGGGACTATCTGCAAAAATACAACGTACCCGTTAATTCATTACACCGGTTGAATTATCCAAGTATCGGATGCCAGCCGTGTACAAGATCTGTCGAAAAAGGAGAGGATGTAAGAGCCGGACGCTGGTGGTGGGAAAACCCGGAACATAAAGAATGTGGATTACATAGAAGGTAAATGGAAAAAACGAATGAAGAATTTATTTTTTTACCTGTTTCCGTCAATATAACAGGTAAGAAATTGTTGATTATAGGCGGAGGAAAGGTAGGCTTTCACAAGGCTACAATATTAAGCCGCTTTACTCAGGAGGCGACGGTCATTGCTCCCGAATTTCATGAGGGATTTACCGCCCTTCCCTTCGGTCGGGTAAAGAAGGAGTATGAAAAAACGGACCTCGACGGAGCCTTTTTAGTGTATGTATGTACTGAAAACAGGCAGTTGAATGCGAAAATAAAGCAAGACGCCGAAGCGCTGGGAATACTGGCCAGTGTCTGCGATGATCCGGCCGCCTGTGATTTTATTTCTCCGGCGATTTATAAGAACGGGGATGTTACGATTGCCGTTTCTTCCAACGCACGGAACGTGCGCCGCTCCGTCGGAATCCGTAACAGGATAAGCGATCTGGTACGGGAAGGGACGATTATAATATGATTGTAAAATGATAAAAAGTAAACTCATCAATCACTCGCAATACAGTCTTGAAGAGCGTGAACAACTTTCGGGAACACTCTTTATCGACGAATCCATACCTCATGTTCTGCTTTCTACCTGCAACAGAATCGAGTTATATTGGGGCGACGGCGCCGCACCGGAAAATATCATACGGCATCTGTACAGAGTAGCGTCGGGGCTTGAATCGGCATTACTGGGCGAACGTGCCATACAGGGACAGTTAAAAACGGCATATATGTATGCGTTGGACAAGTATTGCCTGCCTCCATCTCTAAACAGGCTGTTCCAAACCGCAATTCATACCGGTAAACGAACCCGGAATGAAACAAGGATTTCGGAAGGTGCAATATCTCACAGTCAAATAACAACAGAGATCCTTAAGTCGGAGAATGTAGATCTACGAAATAAAACGGTAAGTATTATCGGTGTGAACAAGTTGACGGAGAATATCCTGAAATATCTTGTCGCACGCGGAGCTATTAATATCTTCCTGTCTAATCGCAATATAGAAAAAGCCAGGGTTCTTGCCGCAAAATATAACGGTACGGCTATCCATCTGGACAAAAAGGTTGCTATGCTAAATTTTACCGATGTTCTGATTTGCGCAACATCTGCCCCTCATACAATAATCCATAAGAACGATCTGCCGCAAGATAAAAAGATGTTGATTTTTGATCTCGCATTTCCCCGCGACGTGGATGAAAATGTAAGAGAGATAGCGTCTGTCAAGTTGTTTGACCTTGAAGATGTTGAGGCGTTTGCTTCAAGAAACTTAATTCACCGCAATAATGAGGTAAATAAGGTGGAACGGATAATTGATGAAGAAATAGCCAGTTACTACCGGTGGCAAAACTATAATCTTAATAAATAACATTCATATATGAAAAGAGTTCAATCCGTAAATGCGTATCAGGAAGCATTAAAATACATTGCCGGAGGCGTAAATAGCCCGGTCAGGTCACTGCAAAGCGTAGGAGAAACACCCCTGTTTATTAAAAAGGCGACAGGTGTGAAATTAACGGACATTGATAATAATCAATTTACTGATTTTTGCTTGTCATGGGGCGTTTTTATATTAGGACACAATCATCCGCTGGTGAATAAAGCAGTAAAAGCGGCCGTTTCAAAAGGAACGAGCTATGGAATACCATCACTGCAAGAAACAGAATTGGCAAAACAGGTCAACCAATATATCCCAAGCATGGAACGGATCCGGTTTGTTAATTCGGGAACAGAAGCCGTAATGTCTGCCATAAGGCTTGCCAGAGGTTTTACCCGAAGAAATCTTCTCATCAAATTTGACGGTTGTTATCATGGTCATGCCGATCATTTACTGGTTTCTGCCGGATCGGGGGTTGCCGATCTCAGAAGTGCATCTTCACTCGGTGTACCCGATTCTTTTACTTCTCACACAATAAGCATACCTTTTAATAATAAAGAAGAAGTAACAAAAATATTTCGGGAAAGGGGAAAAGAGATCGCAGCTGTCATCGTTGAGCCTGTACCCGCCAATATGGGATTAATAAAACCTAAGAGTAATTTTCTCGATTTTCTCAGGGATATGACCGTAAAGCATGAAGCGCTGCTTATTTTTGACGAAGTGATAACAGGATTTCGTCTTTCTATCGGCGGAGCGCAACGTTTGTTCGGCATAATACCGGATATTACGACTATCGGTAAGATTATAGGAGGAGGATTCCCTGCCGCCGCTTTTGGAGGACGGGAAGATATTATGTCGCTTTTAGCGCCTCAAGGACCGGTATATCAGGCAGGGACATTGTCGGGAAACCCTGTGGCAATGTCCGCCGGGTTGCAAACGCTGAAGTTATTGTCGGCCGAAGATTTTTATTCCCGGTTAAATCATAAAGCGAATATGTTTATTGATGAATTGAGAGATAGCGTTTCCGGGAAAGATATCACGATTAACCATTTAGGAAGTATGTTTACTCTCTTTTTTACCGCAAACGAGGTCAACTCTTTTGAAGATGTAAGAAGAATCAGTTTGCACCGGTTCGCTAAATTTTTCAGATATATGCTATCTCACAGATTTTACATTTCTCCCTCACAGTTTGAAACTAATTTCATATCCGAGAAGCACGATAAAAGGGATTTAGCGCGTTTTGTTGAAAAAGTTCGAAAATTTAAAGATTAATAATATGAATACAGATTTTAGTAAAGAAGAAGGCGACTGTAAAACACAGTCTTTCTCGACAAGGGTTATCGGTTGTAAATATGTAACGCCGGATGCGTATGGCGCTATTAATTACCCGGTATACCGAAATGCGGCTTTTGAGTTTGCAGACTCCAAAGCGATTGCCGAAGCGTTTCAATTCAGGACAGATCTGCACACCTATTCACGCATATCAAATCCTACCGTAACCAACTTTGAAGAAAAAGTCAAAGCCGCTTCGGGCGCGGATAACGCAATGGCCCTTGCCTCCGGGATGGCCGCCATATCAAACACATTTCTGACGATCGCTTATGCCGGCAGTAATATTGTATCCTCCCCTCACTTGTTCGGAAACACGTTTTCCTTTTTCAAATTTACCCTGGCAGAATTTGGCGTAGAGATCCGTTTCGTGAATACGGATCATCCGGAAGAAATAGCCGCCGCCGTGGATGAAAACACATGTGCATTTTTTGCGGAACTCCTCACTAATCCACATCTGGAAATTGCCAACCTGCCTGTGATATCCGAATTATTGCATAAAAAGAACATACCCATGATCATAGATACCACGCTCATACCGTGGTGTGGTTTTGATGCTAAAAGTGCGGGAATTGATATTGAAGTTGTTTCTGCCACCAAATACATCTCGGCCGGCGCAACAAATATCGGAGGGGTCATTGTCGATTACGGCAGCTACGACTGGAAAGCGAACCGAAAACTTGCCGCATTGCCAAAACCCAAAGGAATGTCGCGCTTTATGTTTAAACTACGTGCCGAAATAGCCCGCAACATCGGCGCTTGCATGACCCCGGATACCGCCAGCCTGCAATCCCTGGGAATGGAATCTTTAGAATTGCGTTACCGCCAAATGTCGACTACCGCATACAACCTGGCCGTATACCTGTCGAAACACCCAAAAATCAAAAAAGTAAATTATCCGAAACTTGAAAGTTCCGCATATAAAGCAATATCAGACCATCTCTTTTCCTGTAACCCGGGAGCCATGTTCACCATCAGCCTCGAATCCAAAGAGAGCTGTTACAACTTTATGGATCATTTAAAGATCATACGTCGTTCCACCAACTTATTTGACCACAAGACACTGATCATCCACCCCGAATCAACCATATACGGAACTTTCTCCGCCGACATAAAAAAAATAATAGGCATAGAAGACAATCTGCTACGTTTCTCCATTGGTTTAGAAAGCGAAGACGATTTAATCAACGACATAAAACAAGCCCTTGAATAAATGAAACAATCCGGGTTGGATATTAACTCTTTTCATTTCCAAATCTGACGCATTTTAATCTGACGCATTTTAATTAGTAACATGCGCGACATCAAAATGATTACGATTCCGGGTCCTGTCTCCGGACGTCGTCCACGCCTTCCACATCATAAATAGAGGAGATCGCCTCCTGAAGTTCGCCGGCCGAGTGAATGGAGAAATCTATTGTACAAT
>JAIRKN010000029.1 GCA_031260095.1 Tannerella sp.
GCTCTCCCTCTTGGACTTGAACCAAGGACCCTCTGATTAACAGTCAGATGCTCTAACCAACTGAGCTAAGGAAGAATGTTTTCTTAAAATTGCGATGCAAAGGTATGTGTTATTTTCTAAATATGCAATATCTTTGCAAAAAATTTTCCGGAAATATGAATTTTGTTTGATCTTGTTGTATGTAAAATGCAATAAACAAGCGAATTTCGTTATTTAATATAAAATAAATTTTGAATAATATGAAGATTATAGGTGTCGGTAATGCATTGTTGGATGTGTTGCTTCGTTTGGAGAGTGATTCTACTCTGCAGGAAATGGGAGTAAAGAAGGGTGCAATGGATTTGATTGACGAGTCGACGATGCGTGAGATCCAACAGGCTCAGTCCGGTCTGGAGCGTACGGAAGCTCCCGGAGGCTCGGTATGTAATACGATGCGTGCAATGGCCCGGTTAGGTGCGGAAGTCGGATATATCGGAAAAATAGGCGATGATGATTATGGGAATGTGTATGAAACCAGTGTGAAAAAGGCCGGGGTAAATCCGGTTTTTGTTCATACACGGGGAATATCGGGATGTTCGACGATTCTGATTTCACCGGATGGGGAACGTACTATGGCTACATTCCTTGGCCCGGCAGCAACTTTGTCGGGTGAGGAGATCACGGATGATGTGCTTCGCAGATATGATTGTATCTATATTGAAGGATACCTTATTTCGAATGATCCCTTATTCCTGCCTGTCCTGAAAAGAGCAAAAAGACTGGGACTAAAGATCGCGCTGGATCTTTCTAATTTTAATATTGTGCATGGATTTAGAAGTCTGCTGAAAGAGGTGGTTCCCGGCTATGTAGATATCCTTTTCTCCAACGAAAGTGAAGCGGAAGCCTATACGGGCCTTTCTGCGCGTGAGGCGGTGGATGTGATATCTAAAGAGGTTGAAATTTCTGTAGTGACGATGGGCAAAGATGGGGTTCTGGCGAGTCGTAACGGTTGGGTTATTCATGAGAAGGCCTTGGGTGCGAATGTTGTTGATACGACCGGTGCAGGCGATCACTTTGCCGCCGGATTTTTGTACGGGTATTCGCTGGGAGCCACATTAGAGCAGTCTGCGCAGATAGGTTCCCTGCTGGCAGGGCATGTAATTGAAATGTTCGGGGCGCAAATAGCGGAAGAACGTTGGGAACAAATAAAGTTAAAAGTTAATGAGGTTTTAAGGAAATAAGAGTTAAAGCCCTATATTTACATCGTTTTTTTCATATTAATACATTATTATGCGACAAATCAGATTAAGTTTTCTATGCGTAGTTCTCTATGTTTCAGGCATATATGCTCAGGATAATAATACTTCCGCTACGGGAGTGCAGACAGCGGAAGCTGTTAAAAGCGATGACAACCGTTTTGAGGTAAGTAAACAACTTGACATTTTCAACGCGTTGATAAAAGAAGTGGAAATATTTTATGTAGATACGGTTGATATCAAAAAGACACTGCGGCGTGGCATCGATGCCATGTTAAAAGGTCTTGACCCGTATACCGAATATATTCCGGAAGATGAGATGGAACAGTTTAAATTTATCACAACGGGAGAATACGGAGGAATAGGCGCCTATATCCGTTATCGTGAGGGTGGAACAGTGATTACGGAGCCGTTTGAAGGAATGCCGGCTGCCGAAGCAGGACTGAAAGCAGGTGATATGATTGTAGCGGTTGATACCGTAGACGCCAAAGGCTTATCATCGGATAAGGTCAGTGAATTGCTGAAAGGCATTCCGAATACAAAAATGACGGTTAAGGTGCAACGTCCTGGCGAAAAGAAAGACCGTAAATTTGATCTGGTGCGTAGACAGGTAATAGTTGATCAGGTAACTCATTACGGCGTATATGATAATAATACCGGATATATTTATCTGAAAAGTTTTACGGACAAAAGCGCTCAGGAGGTAAAAAACGCTTTTACGGAGATGAAGAAAAATCATCAGATCGGATCCCTGATCCTGGATTTGCGTGATAATGGAGGCGGCATACTGGAAGGAGCCGTGCAGATTGTAAATCTTTTTGTACCTAAAGGAAAAGAGGTGCTGACTATGAAAGGAAAAGTAAGCCAATGGGACAGGACCTATCGAACCTATAATGAGCCGGTTGATACGGTAATACCGGTTGCCGTACTGATCAATGGCGCCTCGGCTTCGGCTTCCGAAATTGTATCCGGAGCATTGCAGGATATGGATCGCGCCGTACTGGTGGGGCAGCGGTCTTTTGGAAAAGGGCTTGTACAGTCTACCCGGAATCTTCCGTATGAAGGAAAACTGAAAGTTACGACCAATAAATATTATATCCCAAGCGGACGATGTATACAGCAACTTGATTATTCCCACCGGAATGTAGACGGTAGTGTCGCTACTATTCCGGATAGCCTGACGTCCGTCTTTTATACGGAGAATGGCCGTATGGTACGCAACGGTGGAGGGATACGTCCTGATTTTGAGATAGAGGAAGAGAAAATGCCTACCATGCTATACTATCTATATGCGGATAAGGATTATATCCTGTTTGATTATGTAACCAACTGGGTGAATAAGCATAAGACGATTCCTCCGGCAGAGGATTTTGTCTATTCGGACGAGGATTATGAATCGTTTAAAAAGCATCTGATAGAGAAAAATTTCGAATATGACCGTCAGAGTGGGAAAGCATTAGACGCACTGAAAGAGGTGGCTGAGTTTGAGGGATTCATGGATGAAGACAGTGCGTTGTTTATCGCATTGGAAGAGAAGTTGAAACCTAATCTGGAGCGTGATCTGGAACGGTATAAAAAAGTGATCAAGACGCTTATTTCTTCCGAGATAGTGAAACGCTATTACTACCAGCGGGGAGAGATCAAGCATAACCTGAGAGATGATAATACGTTTCAAAAGGCGCTGGATATATTGAAAGACCGGGATCTCTATGATAAAGCGCTAAAGCCTTCTCCGGAAGAAAAAGCGGCGTTTTATCGTCCTTCGAAATCCGCGGTGAAGCAAAGTATAGATCTATTTTTTGACTACCGACTGTACGACATTGATTACATAATCGCCTAACCGTTCACATTCGGACACAATATCCATATAGAAGACTCCATCCGTATAATTATATTTTTTGGCGTCTATATTTTCTATATTATCATTTTTCAGTTGGTTCCGGTAATTGTTTATTTCGTTTTCAAGGTTGACGGAGATATCCATATCATCGTTTGTAATTTCTTGTTCGGGCTTATCCAGCAATTCGTTCATGCGTAAAATAGCCCGGTTGTCAAGAGCGAACATGTGATCAATGTTGTGGTTCTGACTGTCGAGGAATACGGATTTGCCATCGTTGCGGCGTTTGATCGCTTTAGCCAGGTTATTGCAGGCGTCGGCCACGCTTTCTATTTCTGTAATAACGCGCAGCATAACGCGTATATTTTCTTTACCGTATGAGCTTAGGCGTCCTTCCAGAACTTTTGTAAGGTAATTGGCAATCTCAATCTCCATGCGGTCGCTTATCTGTTCATATTTTTCTATGCGGGCAAAGATATTGAGAAATTCCTCAATGTCTTTTTCGTAATAAAGTTCTTTTACCATATTAAACATACGGTGAACGCGTTTTCCGTAAAGAGCAATTTCCTGCTTCGCCTGCAACAGGGATATTTCAGAAGTAGAAAGCATACCGGCCGAGATGAATCTGAGTTGAAACTCTTCTTCCTGTTGATCTTTCTTCGATTTAATAACGAATGAGCATATTTTTACATACAGATTCACAAACCAGATCATTACACAAATATTGACGATATTAAACAGGGTGTGAAACAGAGATAAACCATAGGATACCGAAATATGCAGCGACATCGCTTTATTTTGTAAAGCGATCAGGCCGGGATCCGTTAATTTCCGGCCGGAGGTGATCTGTTCAATAGTTTCGGGACTAAGAGTATTCAGGAATGAGGTCAGTTCGGAAGGATTTCCAGGGCCATAGTTCGTTACGATCCATGATATCATATTGATAAAAGGATAGAACAGGATGAGTATCCAGCAAACGCCAAGGACATTGAACATAAAATGGGCGAAAGCGGCGCGGCGCGCCTGAATATTTGCCTTAATAGCAGCGATGTTTGCCGTAATTGTAGTCCCGATGTTTTCCCCAAGAACCATCGCTGCTGCCATCTCAAACGGAATCCAGCCTTTTGTACACATGATAAGCGTGATCGCAACCGTCGCACTGGATGATTGTACAACAACGGTCAATACGCCTCCGATCAGTAAGAATAGCAGAATAGAGGCATACCCCATAGAGGTATAATTTTGTATGAAAGATAATATTTCCGGATTCTGCTGAAGATCGGGAACCGAATCTTTAAGATAGGTCAGCCCCAGAAAAAGAAGAGCAAACCCCATCAGGAATTCACCCCACGATTTGCGCTTATTATTATTTGAAAAGATAAGAAAAATACAGATCCCGATGATGGGCAAAGCGAGCGTGCTGATGTCTATTTTAAATCCGAAGATGGAAATGATCCAGGCAGTAACGGTCGTTCCCACATTGGCCCCCATAATCACACTGATTGCTTGCGCCAAATTGAGTAGCCCTGCGTTTACAAAACTGACGACCATAACGGTGGTGGCACTTGAAGACTGTATGAGAGCCGTGATAAGAAGACCGGTAAATACACCTGCTACACGGTTGGAGGTCATTACGGAAAGTATACTGCGTAATTTGTCTCCTGCGACCTTCTGAAGTCCCTCACTCATGATTTTCATTCCGTAAAGGAACATACCAAGCGCTCCTGTCAGGGTCAGAAAATCTAAAAACGAATAATTCATCATTGTAAATTCCAATTTTTTCACGACAAAAATACATATTTTTGGAAAACACAGCAAATAATATTAATGAACAGATAAAAAAATGCACAGATTTTGAAAATCTTAATAAAATCATCGTTCGGACGGAAATTTGTCGTATTTTTGTTGGAAACTTATTGATAAAATTTATGAAAGAGTTTAATACTACAGGTCCTTGCGACCCTCGAAAACATTACATGTTACCCCCCGAAGAGCGTTTGGTCGGGGCTATTTTGAACAGATATATAGATAAAGAACTCTATTGGGTACTCCATGCGCCACGGCAGACGGGGAAAACGACCTTCCTGATCAGTTGGATGCGCGAACTCAACACTTCGGGCAAGTATGTCGCCTGTTACGCGAGCGTGGAAGTGACGCAGGGAATCACCGACATAGAGCGGGCTATCCCCCTGATTTGCGCTTCGATGCGGAAGTATGCCAGGGATTTTAGCATACCTGAACCCCAAACAGATGAGAAAGAGCCGGGATTCATGCTCAGCAGTATCCTTGAAAACTGGGCGGCTCAGGTTGCCCCCAAGCCATTAATAGTTCTCTTCGACGAAGTGGACGTACTGACAGGTGAGGCAATCATCAGTTTCCTTCGGCAGTTGCGCGGTGGATTTGCAAGCCGCGCAGTGGGAAATTTCCCCATATCCGTGGCGCTTGTCGGCATGCGCGATTTGAAGGATTATCTGGTGCAAAGCAAGGAAGGAAAAGCATTAAATCCCGGTTCGCCGTTTAATATCAAGGAGGATTCCGTTTTATTGAAAAATTTTAAGGAACAGGATGTTGCCAGACTTTTTGCTCAGCGGACAGCCGAGACGGGACAGCAAATTACGCAGGAAGCGCTGGATTATGTCTGGGAACAGTCGCAGGGGCAGCCGTGGATTGTGAACAGCCTGTTCAAGCGCGCTACTATCAAAATTCCGGATTACAAAAGCACGGAGACGGTCGAACTAAAACACGTCGTCGAGGCTCGCCAACAGATGGTCGAAGCGAGAGAAACGCATCTGGATTCGCTGGTCTACCGGATGCAGGACGAAGCGGTAAAGCCGGTCGTTGAGGCCGTCATTTCGGGCGAAATGAACATGAACCTGAACCTCGACAGCCCGGGCGTGCAGCA
>JAIRKN010000041.1 GCA_031260095.1 Tannerella sp.
ACAGTTCAGCGATTTCGCCTCTTATATATTCTATCATATTTTACGTAAATTATATACTAATGCACAAGATATAACGTAAAAAACAGGGAAAGCGTATATTTTCATCGTGAAAAATTAAAGTCCAGCCGGCTCAACGCTGCAAAACAGTGCTTACCAACGCTGATAAGACGTGCTTAGCAATACTGCTAGCATACGGATTAGCAATCACAAACCCGACAAGTCCCGCAGGGACGACACTTTTGCAAGCTATTAATTGAGTGTCGTCCAGCAGGGTCTTTATGCCGACACGGCGTCACCCCGTATCCGTCATTGATAGGCGCGAAGCGACGCGGCAATCCAGGCGCATACAGGGCACCGGATTGCTTCACTGCATTCGCAAATGACGGATAGAATAAAATCGGATGCGTCAGCCTCGTGTTTAATGTACGCTCCCTTTCCGGCCGGACCATAATCCCATGAATGTAAGAAAACCATTGAATATAAGTAGCTCATATCCGAAATGGTAGCCGGTGTATTGCAGGAAAAGATAATCTGAAATCAGGCAGATGAGAGGAGTAGCTATGCAGATGTAGGGTACATACTTGTCGTTTGGTTTTTGTTTGGTAAACAAGCCGAAGGCGAAAAGTCCGAGTAACGGCCCGTACGTATAGGATGCGATCGTATAAATCGTGTCGATCACACTGCGATCATTGAGCGCTCTGAATAGAAAAATGACCAGCGTGAATACGATTGTGATGAGGAGATGCACCTTGAGCCTGACTTTTTTTGCTTTTTCAGCTTCTTCCTTTTCTATGCCTAACAGATCTACACAGAAAGAAGTTGTTAGCGCGGTTAATGCCGAATCTGCACTACTGAACGCAGCGGCGATAATGCCGATAGTGAAAAATACGAGGATAGACGTGCCTAAAACGCCTGATGTGCATAAGACCGGCAGGATGTCATCTCCTGAGGCCGGGAGCGTGATATTTGATTGTGAAGCAAACGTGATGAATAATATGCCAAGGCAAAGAAACAGAAAATTGATGGGAATGAATAAAGAACCATATACATACATGTTTTTTTGCGCATCTCTGAGATTTCTGCAGGTCAGGTTTTTTTGCATCATGTCCTGATCTAATCCGGTCATTACGATCGGAATGAAAATTCCACTCAGGAACTGCTTTACAAAATGCTGTTTACTGCTCCAGTCTTCAAATTCAAACAAACGGAAATGCGGACTTTCATATAGTGTGCGCGCTGTTTCTGCCATATCAAATCCTAAATGATCCTTTACTTTCCATATAATGACAATAAGCATGGCTACAAGACACAAGGCCTGGAGCGTATCGGTCCATATAATGGTTCGTATACCGCTTCGATAGGTATAAAGCCATATCAGGAGAATGCTAACCGCTACGGTTACGATAAAAGGAATGTTCCATTGATCGAATACATAAATTTGAAGAATCATCACGACGAGGTAAAGACGCGCCGCCGCTCCGAGCATTTTGGACAGCAGAAAAAACGATGCACCTGTTTTGTAGCTTCTGACCCCCATACGGCGATTGAGGTATTCATAAATCGACGTTAGCTTTAGTTTGTAATAGACCGGAAGCAATACTTTCGCGATGAGGATGTAGCCGAAAAAGAAACCGAAAATCATCTGCATGTATGTCATGTCAATAGAACGAACCCATCCGGGTACGGACACGAATGATACCCCGGAAAGGGATGAACCGATCATCCCGATGGCTACAATATACCAGGGCGAACACCGGTTACCAAGGAAAAAAGCTTCATTGCCTGTGCTTTTCCGCCCTGTGATCCACGAAATGAATACTAATACGGAAAAATAAAAAAATATGACGAATAATATGATGTAACTATTCATTTTCTGTTTGCTATCCGGGGTTCATAATGAACAGATTGTATTGATTTCTGCATTTGTTCTGTTTTTCTAATCTATTGCGAAGATAAGACCTTTTTTTTTATGATTTGCTATCTTTAATAAAAAAATGTATTTTTGCTGCGGGATTATTTTTATTCATTTTCAAGAAAGGAGAAGAAATGGGTATGAAAGGGCAGGAAGATGTATTTAAGAGGTTTTATGAGTCTTTTCAGAATATGGATGGACATTTTCATATTCTTGAACACCGTATTCCGGTGGAACAGCAGATGGAGTATTTTAAATATTCGGACCATATACGTAAAAAAGTCGGCGAGATGAGTGATTTTGATTATGAGGGTTATACTGCGGATTTGCAGGAGGGTAAGTTGTCCGGAAAGGAAAAGAAGCATGTCCTTTCCATATTGGCATTATCAAAACAGGTACGGGCTTACAGGCTTATAGAGCAATATGTACAACATCCTGACCCGGAGCTTGTCAACTGGGCATACATGGCTTTGATGGAAAGCCGCATTACCCTCGAATCGGAATTGTCGGGAGAAAAGCAGATTTATATATCTACAGGGTTAGGCGGTAAGGGAAACAAGTTGCGTTTTTATGTTTTGGTATTATCTTTCGAAGGTATGTCTTTTCTTGATTATCAACGTAAGATTATAGAAAAAGAATTTGGATATGCTTTGCCTAAAGAAGACTGCGAAATAGAGCGTCTTACGATAGGCGATAAATATGTGGAACTGGTTTTTCTGGTTCCGGTGAAAGTTGATATAAGGATGGTGCTGGAAGATGTGATACGTGAATGTAATTTGTATGGAAATTTTTTGTCGGAGATCTTCACGGTTACGAATGTAAAAGAACTTACTCCGGAGGAAGTCGGTCAGATTGCGGATAAATATGGACATGATAAAACAGGCCATTAAATACGGTATAGTGGGAGTTGCTAATACCATCTTGTCGCTTGTTATCATTTGGATTATGACAAAGAAGTTCGGATGTGCGGAGGCGATTTCCAATTTTACCGGATATGTTATCGGGTTGATAAATAGTTTTTTTTTGAATCGTAAGTGGACGTTTAACAGTACGATAAACATAGTAGGGAGCGCCGTCAGGTTTTTTCTTGTTTTTGCCGTTTGCTATTTATTACAATTAGGCGTGTTATTATACCTGAATCGATATTACCCACATAATCCTCCGTTATATCTGTTTTTTGAGCCGATTTTGAGAGTCTTAAAGATAGATGCGTTGTTTTATATTCAAATCCTTTCAATGATTGTCTATACAGTCGTCAATTTTTTGATTAATAAATATTATACGTTTAAAAAATAGTACTATTATGCCAAAACTATCCATTATTATTCCGTGTTATAATGAAGAGGAGGTTATCGTTGAATCGTATAAGCATACGAAATCTGTTCTGGGCGGGCTTTCCTGTGATTCTGAAATTATCTATGTGAACGATGGCAGTTCTGACCGGACCTATGATTTGCTGAATGAAATTGCTTTGGCAGACGGACAGGTTAAAGTTTTACACTTTTCGCGGAATTTTGGCCATCAGCCGGCTGTTTCGGCTGGAATACATCATTGTGATGCAGATCTGGCGATTATTATGGACGCCGACTTGCAGGATCCTCCCGAATTGATCCCGGAGATACTTGAATTTCGTGAACGGGAACAGGCGAATGTTGTCTATTGTGTCCGTACATCAAGGGATAAGGAAAGTTTTTTTAAGCGTAGTTCGGCGAAATCTTTTTATCGGTTTATGAACCGGATGAGTGAAGTGGAGTTTCCTTTGGATACCGGAGATTTCAGGCTTATAGACCGTAAAATAATGGATCAGTTTTGCCGTTTGCGTGAACATAGCAAATATATACGTGGTCTGGTCAGTTGGATGGGTTTTAAACAGGTTCCTTTTTATTATGAGCGGAAAGCCCGTTTTGCCGGAGAAACTAAATATCCGCTGGCTAAAATGTTTAAATTTGCATCTACAGCCTTGTTATACTTTTCTAAGAAACCGTTGCTTGTGGCTATCGGATTAGGGTTCCTGGCCGTAATTATCGGTATCATACTCGCTGTGTGGGTGGCGCTTGGTAAAATTTATGGATTCAGTAACGCGGAAACCGGTTGGACTTCGATTATAACGGTTGTTGTTTTTTTCGGGGGGGTACAACTGCTAACAATTGGTGTTCTCGGTCAGTATATTGGTGTGCTTTTTGATGAAATTAAAGGAAGACCTGAGTATATAATTGATAAAAAAATAGGCTTTTAGACATAATTAACTTTTTTATTTCTTTATTTTAAAGATTAATACGGATCTTTGCAGCAGTAGATGAATTGAACATTGTTGTAATAATGAAATAAAAGAAGAGTTTTACTATATACTGGTGCGCGTTAAATATTTGCTTGTATGTTGTTATAAATGATAGAAGAAATCATTAGATGAACAATCAGACGGTAATAATGGCGGATAAATCTTAGAAGAATTCAATATACATTGGTATTTTAGTAAGTTAAAAGAGTTTTGAAATAATATTTTAACAGAGTTATTATCTTGTTGTGGTATAACAGGAGTAAAAATAGTAATTAATCAAATTTATATACACCCGTGGAAATATGCTCGTTGTGAAACGAGTAAGATTTCAGAAATATCGCAATTGAGTAAATGCTGCCAACAGGTAGCATTTACTTTTTTGTCATTTTTAGGCCGAATCAGGAAAATGCTAAAGAAACGTATCCCACCCAAAGACAAAATCTTCGGTTATTTGTTTTAGGATCTGTCGGCGGCTACCGGTTTTACCGTTTTTCGGGGGGTACCAAAGATAAGACAAATCCAACTAACGATAGAGTTGGATTTGTCTTTATGAATAGTCCTTATAAAATACGTTTATTTTTATAAAGAGTTTTCCCAGTTAACATTATGCATATCTCCGCTTTTTGCAAATTCCAGATGGAATGCAAAGCAACTTTTGAGATTTTGAGGCGTGTGTCCTTTTATTCCCATGTTAAGATACTCATTAAGTAGTGGGCGGTAGCTTGGGTCCACACAGTTATCAATAATCGCGTGCGCACGTTGTCTGGGTGATTTTCCGCGCAGGTCGGCTACGCCATGTTCGGTTATAATGATTTTGACCGAATGTTCGCTATGGTCAAGGTGTGATACCATCGGAACAAAAGCACTGATATTGCTGTCTTTTGCGGTGGATGGCGTCGTGAAGATCGACAGATAGGCGGCACGCGTAAAATCTCCCGAACCTCCGAGTCCGTTCATCATTTTTGTGCCTAAGACGTGCGTTGAATTGATGTTTCCGAATATGTCCGCTTCGAGCGCTGTATTAATGGTGATTAATCCTAAGCGGCGGGCAACTTCCGGATTGTTGGAAATTTCTTCCGGACGCAATAATATTTTGTCCTTAAAGAAGCTAAGATCAGCATAGATTTCTTTCAGAACTTCAAGGCTTACGCTTAATGAACATCCGCTGGCGAATTTAACGCGTCCCTCTTTCATTAATTTGATCACAGCATCCTGTATGACCTCGGTGTAAATGTTAAATGCCGGAATTTCTTTGTTTGCACCCATAGCGCCCAGTACGGCATTCGCGACATTGCCCACACCACTCTGTACGGGAAGGAATGAAGGAGGAATACGGCCTGCTTTTATTTCATTAACGAGGAAGTCCGATACATTTTTGCCGATCGCCAGCGTTACGTCGTCGAGGGGTGAAAATTTACTGCCGTCGGCGTCATTGTTTGTTTCCACAACACCGATGATTTTATTCGGGTCTACTTTGATAAATGCTTGTCCTATGCGGTCGGACGGTGTGTAGATTGGAATTTCACGGCGTAAAGGCGGATCTGCCGGCTCATAGATATCATGCATACCACGTATTTCTTTCGGGTGAAAATGATTCAATTCGACAATGATCTTGTCTGCCAGGCGACATATAGTTGGAGCAATGCCAACGCCTTCGGTCGGAATGATTTCTCCATCGTCCGTTATATCTGCGGCTTCTATGATCGCCACATCCACTTTGCCTAAAAATCCGTAGCGGAGGCATTGTGCCAATTCGGAAAGGTGCATGTCAAAATAGGCTGTTCCGTCAGCATTCAGTAATGCACGCAAATCTTTATTCGACTGGTACGGCGTACGGAACTTAATGGCGTTTGTCCTGGCCAGAGCGCCGTCGATCGCATCGCCCGTCGAGGCTCCGGTAAAAATTCCGATACGAAAAGGATTTCCGTTTTTATGTTCTTCTTCCGCTCTTTTTGCAATCGCTTCCGGAATCACTTTCGGACAACCGGCCGGGGTAAATCCGCTGAATCCTACATTGTCGTCATTTTTTACGTAAGAAGCAGCTTCTTCTGCCGTGATTTTTTTGAATGTCATAATTTATACTATTTAATTGTTTACGCAGTACTTTTAAAAAACGCCCGCAAAGATAATGCAAATCGAATACAAAGTCAAAAGAATATTTCGTTTTCTTTCGACTTTGTTGAAATGCAGCCTCTCTTCAGTTTTTGCTTCCGGGACCGCCGCATGTCTTCATCTGAACAAAAAGTGTATGTAGGATACAATTATGGAACAAATAATCATTAACGATCCATTAACCGGAGAATTTCTTTCGTCGAGTCTACGATATGTACAGCGCCAAATGCTTCAAGTTCGGAACGCGGACGGAAGCCCCATGTAACGCCTATTGACATTACACCGCTATTCGATGCGGTTTGCATATCGACACCTGAATCGCCAATGTATATGGTTTCGGTTGCCGGAATACCGGCGATCTCTAATATTTCAAGTACAACTGCCGGATCCGGCTTTATAGGTATGCCTTCCCGTTGTCCGAAAACGGCTATAAACTTTATTTCCGAAAAATACCTGCTTATCAGTTTCTCGGTTGCTTTTTGATATTTGTTGGAGGCTACGGCTATTTTTATCCCTTTCGATTGCAGGGAGTTTAACAATTCGGGGATTCCTTCATATGGTTCTGTGTATTCCATATTGTGAGTGTCATAGTAGGACTGGAATACATTTCGTATATTCAGGATGTTTTTCTCCGTTTTTTCATGATCCGGAAGGGCGCGTTCGAGCAATTTATTGATACCGTTACCTACAAAATATTTATAGGCTTCTATAGGATGCCGGGGGAATCCGTTTTTTTCTAACGCATAATTGGCGCTGTGGGCAAGATCTGATATCGTGTTTAATAGTGTTCCGTCTAAATCGAAGATGACTAATTTTTTCGATTGCATGTTAATATTTTCGTTTGAAAACCTCATTATAGATAAATGCTTTTCGCCATTCATCCGTATTGGTTGGCATGTCTTCAAGGGAAACGGTTGTAGGGTCTTCTTCCGTGTTCGGGAAGATAGGGGATGTTTCCTGTTGGAATATAGAATAATCTTTTTCTGTTTTTTTCCTGTTGCCAAATTGCCTGTAATCCGTACCTGTCGTTTGTTGTGTTTGTGATTGCGACCTGAATGTCGGTTGCTTTTTAGGCATAACGGGTGGCGGGCTTTCCGTGTTTCTGTTCCAGGGATTTTTTTCTTCCCAATCCTCCGTGACGATCTCGCGAGGTCGCTGTTTTCCGGCAGCCTGTTTGTTCTTTTTGTTGATTGATCCGATAAAACTACTGATAGCGGCAATGATAATGATTACCAGATATAGCCAGTCGCCGATATTTTCCATACTGCTTTGTTTTTTTTTCGAGGCAAATATACAAAATATATCCATATCAGACAACCGTTGTATGTTTTTGTTTCAGGGCTGACCATTTTAAATTTATTCTATCCTTAGTGAGATTAAAAGGCGATAACATTCCGTCGTTGTTTCATCCCGTTCGCAAAAAGGAGGGAAAACCGGCTTCTGATACGCCTCCACGCACAATATAATCTTACGGGCGGATTTTTTTTTTCTGCGCCTGCACACATTTTTTTTCAAAAAAACTTGGAGATAAAAATGTCTGTATTTTAGAGTCTGCACAACAGCAGTTTTTAACGCCCTTAAAAGCCATTACGAGCGCGTGTGCGGCTTTTATTCATAGCGTTGCCTTTCGTCATGACGAGGAGCGCAACGACGAAGCAATCCAGCGCTTTCATGCATCTGGATTGCTTCGTACCTTACCTTGACGACGATTTCAGGCTTTTGACACATCCTCTTTTGAGGAGAAAAATACATGAGCCGCGAACCTGTGTGGAATGTTTTCCCGACGTGGTGGCGGTTAATTGCTATTTTTTTCCTTCTTAGCCGATCTGCTTTCGATAATATACGAAATGATGAGGCCCAATCCTCCGAAGAATAATACGGATGCACCATAAGCAACCGAATAGAAGGAGTCTTTCCGCCAACCTTCGACTGCACAGTTATTTTCGATGTTAAGCACAATACATAGGCCTGTTAATAATCCTAATCCCAGTCCGATAAACAGGCATCCGATTCGTAGTGTGGTGAATGACTTCTTAGGGAAAACCGGAAGCAGGGAACTGAAGTGGCTTTTCAGCACGGACGAATCGACAGGGGTTAAGTTCTGCCCCATTTTTTCAATCAGGGACATTCTTTCCCCTTTGCGAGCAAACAGTTCGAAGA
>JAIRKN010000090.1 GCA_031260095.1 Tannerella sp.
TGTGGCGTTTGCCATACGGATGCGGCGGCATTACATTCGTTTATACCCGTCGCATTGCCGGTCATCCTCGGACATGAAGGGGTAGGGATTGTGGAAGAAGTGGGAAGCGAGGTGACGACTTTAAAAAAAGGCGACCGTGTCATCCTGTCGTTCCCATCATGCGGAAAGTGTGACTATTGCCGCGACGACCATCCGTATGCCTGTGACAATCTAAATACGTTGTTTTTTGACGGAACATACAACGACGGGACAAAACGTTTTTCCCGGAATGAGACGGAAATATCTTCCTTTTTCGGCCAGGGCTCTTTTGCCGACCATGTCGTCATTGACGCACGCAATGCCGTAAAAGTAGAGGTGGATACGGACGAAGATCTGGCCAACCTGTGTTCGCTGGGTTGCGGGGTACAGACCGGAGCCGGAGCCGTCCTGAACCGCATCAAACCGAAAAAAGGAAGTTCTATGGCCGTATTCGGCTGCGGAGGCGTAGGTATGAGCGCGATTATGGCAGCGGTAATTGCCGGGTGCGACACGATCATAGGAGTAGATATCGTCCCCGCCAGATTGGAACTGGCCCGGAAGCTCGGAGCTACGCATGTCATTAACAGTAATGAAACAGACCCTGTGACGGAGATAAAAAGAATTACCGGAGGCGGAGCGCATAACAGTGTGGAGTCATCGGGCATAGCCAACGTAACGCTTCAGGCGCTCGGATGCCTAAGACGCGAAGGCACAGCCGTTCTGCTCAGTGTGACGGGGCCGGAAGAGATCAGCCTGCCGCTTGAAGCGCTTATCCTGAATCCGAGCGTAACGCTAACGGGACTCAGCGAAGGAGCCTCCAATCCCCGGACATTTATCCCCAAACTGGTTCAATACTACAAAGAAGGCAGGCTACCGGTCGAAAAACTTGTCAAATTCTATGACTTCAAAGAGATAGAAAAGGCTTTCGAAGATTCACATAAAGGGAAAACAATAAAACCGGTTCTGCGCTTTTAGACGGAATCGGTATAAATGTATGGCAAATATTCAAATTACGAATAGCGCCTGATGAGTCACTAAAAGTTATATATATATATATCAATTCGGCAACAGTTAAACAAGCGTAATTTTTTTTGGAAGTTTGATAATTGCAGTAATTTTGCGCAAATGAGTAGAAACACGTTGTATTTTTTAATAATTTAAAGGAGAAAAAAAATGGGTAAAAAATTGTTTGCTTTGGCAGGCGGCGGAAAAATTTGCGGCTGGGCATTAAGAACTGCAGAGAACATTTTAAGATATGAAAGCGCTTTTTGATTGCGAACGGATGAAGCATCCGTATATAGGACTGTTTGAATATTGTTCCCAGTTGGGACATGCATTAAAAGTCACTGTCGATGCAGATAACGAAATTTCGTTTTATGTTCCTCCAAAACACGAAAATTATTTTGGCAACAACAGTCGATATTATATATACTCGCCTGTTCACAGGTTTTTTCCCCTGAAAACAAAGAAAGTTGATATTTGGCACTCTTCTAATGCGCAATCGGCGTTCGTTAAAAGTTCACGGAAAATGAAACGTATTGTAACGATTCACGACCTTAATTTCCTGTACGAAAAAACACCGCGAAAAATAAACAAATATTTAAAAGCATTTCAAAATAGCATAGATAGAGCTGATGCGGTTATCACTATCTCGGAATATTCTAAAACAGATATTCTAAATCATCTGAACATGGAAAGAAAACCGGTATTTGTTATATATAACGGCTGTAATGTCCTGGAATTTCCCGATTATGATACCCCTTTATATCGTCCTATGGTTCCGTTTCTGTTTTCGATAGGAACGGTTTTACCTAAAAAGAATTTTCATGTATTACCCTGTTTGCTAAAAAATAATGACTTCGAATTAATTATATCCGGAAAAGGAAATGATAATTATATTCAAAAAATTGTGGAAGAGGCTAAAAAACATAATGTCGAAGGCAGGATAAAACTGACAGGTCCGGTAAAAAACGAAGATAAATACTGGTATTTGAAAAATTGCTCAGCGTTTTTGTTTCCGTCTTTAGCCGAAGGATTTGGGATTCCCCCGGTTGAAGCCATGCATTTCGGTAAGCCGGTATTTTTATCAACAAAAACTTCGTTACCGGAAATCGGAGGACAACATGCTTATTACTTCAACGATTTCGACCCCGAAAACATGCGAAAAGTCTTTGAAGCAGGAATGAATCATTATGCACAGACTAATCCTGCGGCATCAATTATCCGACATGCCAATCAATTCAACTGGAAAAACAGCGCAAAAGCCTATTGGGAAGTGTATAAATCCATATCACAGTTATAAAATGCCATGAAAATAGGATTTGACGCCAAAAGAGCTATTCAGAACAATACCGGTTTGGGGAATTACAGCCGGTATGTCATTGAAATATTATCGAAATATTACCCCGATAACAGCTATATTCTTTTTGCACCCAAACAAAAAGAAAACAGTCGTTTGAATACCATTTTGTCACGAACAAATATTTCCTTTGTTTTTCCTGACGGAATAGCTAAAATATTTTCTCCGCTTTGGCGGATATTGGGCATAAAAAAAGATATACGAAAACAAAATCTTGCAATCTATCATGGACTCAGTAATGAACTGCCGGTTGGAATAAAAAAAACAGGCGTCAAATCCGTAGTAACAATTCACGATTTGATTTTTCTCCGTTACCCGGAATACTACAAACCAATAGATCGTTTCATTTATAAATTGAAATTTAAAGCGGCTTGTCAACAGGCTGATAAAATCATTGCTGTCAGCGAATGTACAAAACGTGATATTGTTTCATTTTTTCATATTCCCGAAGAAAAAATAACGGTTGTATATCAGGGCTGTCATCCTGATTTCAGTATAAAAGTTTCGGAAGAAAAAAAGTCGGAAATAATTAGTAAATATTCTTTACCTCTTCGTTTTATCCTGTTTGTTGGAAGCATCGAAGCGCGTAAAAACCTGTTATTAACAGTAAAAGCGTTAAAAGGCATTTCGGAAGATATTCATTTGGTAGCAATAGGTAAATCTACGCCATATCAATCGGTTGTAGAACAATACGCCGAAAAATCGGGAATAAAATCCCGTTTGCATATACTTAATAATGTTCCTTTTGAGGATTTGCCGGCATTGTATCAGTCGGCGGCTATATTTGTTTATCCTTCGTTTTTTGAGGGCTTCGGTATTCCTGTAATCGAAGCTTTGAGCAGCGAAATTCCGGTTATCGCAGCCACCGGTTCCTGTCTGGAGGAAGCCGGTGGTCCCGGTTCAATATACGTCGATCCCAACGACACCGCCGAATTATCGGAACGGATTATGGAGATCGTAAATAATCAAGAACTGACGAATAATATGATTGAATCGGGAAAAGAATATGTGCAGCGTTTTTCGGAAGACGCTATATCTGCAGAAATAATGAATATTTTTAATAATTTAAAGGAGTAAAAAAAAATGGGTAAAAAATTGTTTGCTTTGGCAGGCGGCGGAAAAATCTGCGGCTGGGCATTAAGGACTGCAGCAATGCTTTCCGAAAGTGATCTTTTCGACAGGATTACAATTGGGGACTGTAATATTGAGGCGGCAGAAGCTATTAAAAAGGAACTTAATGATCCGGGAATAGATGTTGTTAAAATTGATATTTATGACGAAGAAGATGCCATAAAAAAGATGAAAGGCTATGATATTGTTCTTGACGGAACAACAATTAGCATGAATGGCCAGTCTACAAAAGTTATTGGAGCAGCAGGTGCAAACGGAATTAATCTTAACGGGTTTGGCGCTGAAAATCAATATTCCGATGTTTTTAAAAAAAACAGCACAGCCTGTTTGCCCGGATATGGAATGACTCCCGGTCTTACAGATTCGATGGTTAGGGCAGGATCCGAAAAACTTGATAAAATTGATACTGTAAGAATAAGCCACTGCGCTTACAGGCCAATTGCTTATTCGCCTGCAATATTTGAAACAACTGCAGTAGAATATGATCCTGATTTTAAAGCAAGAGTTGTTTATGAAGACGGTAAAATGATACAGGTTCCGCCTTTTGCGAGAGAAAGATATATTCCTGCACCTGAGCCTTACGGAACAAACCCTCAGTATATTATTCCCCATTCGGAAACAATTACTGCAGAGGCTTATTTAAGGAAAACAGGCAAGCCGGCGCGCCTTATAGAAGTGCGCGGAACATGGCCCCAAAAAAATATGAGGCTTATTAAAGCTTTGTATGAATGGGGTATAATGAAAAATGATTCTTTCAGTTACAAAGGGCAAGAGATGAAAATTATGGATGTGCTTGGCGCATATCTCCAGCAGAAAGAATCAGGAAGAGTAACGGATGTTTATGGTTACTGCCTGTATATTCAGTTGCTTGGAGAAAGGGACGGTAAAAAGTATGAAGAAGTTTTGTATCATACACATCCGAAATCAGACGGCTCTGTAAAAGGGTGGGAAGGACTTACCGCTTACATAAGAAATGTAGGAAGCCCGATGGGAGTTGCCGCTATTCTTATGGCTCAAGGTAAGTGCACAGGTACAGGAATTATAACTCCTGAAGAAGCTTTTGACCCCCAAGACGTATTTAATCTTCTTGAACAGGTCGGTATCCAAATTCATCAAAGCGAGAGAGAAATCCCTGATTATAATTATTGATTTTTAATATTCCGAACCGCCCACTTTCACCCGTATGCCTTCGCTGTGTGCACTAAATTCGGGGGCGTACATACACTGAAATGTAGTGATGCCATTAGAGAAATCTCCCACGTGTGAAACGCGCAGGTCGTATTCAAAGACATACGTACCCTTACGCAAAGAGGTAATAAAGAAATGGGTCGAAGCATCTTTTACGCTTTCGTAATACCACAATCCGTCCTGATAACGGCCTCCGGAATGGGCGCTTGCCGGCTCAAAACCGGACGCGCGCATATCTTTCAGGTGTACGTATTCATAATCACGGTCGGCCCGCAACTCCATTCGTACACGTACCAGGTCGCCTGCGTTCAGTTGGCTGGTTTCGTTGATGGGCTGCAATACTTCTCCTTTCTTTGTCAATATCCGCAAGAAGAGTTGTTTGTTCATCTTCAGATTCGTTTCAGCCGAAGTGATTTTATCCAATTGTTCGAAATACTGCCAGTACATGCCGCCCCAGGCAATCCCTTTGCTATTCGGATTCGTCACATTCAGTTCACCCATCTGGGGAGTGATCTCACCTCCCTGCCAGCTTGTTTTCACATAGCCGGTACCGGCCTCAGGTTTTATCTCCTCTTTCGCTACCTGCGCCAACGGCTTACCGCCGATTTCCACCTCAAGCAGTTTCGATTCGTCCAACAGGTTACCGCCTGTCATCAGCAACGCATAGACGGCTTCGGACGTAGCTTTAGTCGTTTTCCAACTGTTCGTCTGTTTATTTCGGAGCAACCAGATCTTCATTTCTTCGACCGCATCCCCGTCTTTTGCCACCTCATTAAATGCTTCTATCAGCATTGCCTGTGTTTCAACCGGAGCCTGATGCCAGAAATACCCCGCCGTATTATCTTTCCAGTACATCCCCAGCTCTTCGGACTGTTGCGCATATTCTTTCAGTGAACGTATGATCTCCATCGCTTTATCCGGCCGGTCATTACGATGCAGGACGAGTGCAGCCATTGCTTTTTCGTAAGTAGAAAACTTTTTCCAGTGTTCCCCGGTCTGCATCAGATAATAATCGAAGGCCGTCTTTGCTTTCCCGTCCGGTTGATGACCATTGAAACTGCATGAGTAGAGATAATGTAACTGAATGGGAGATATCTGTTGTTTTTCCTGATCCTCTTTGCGGCGGATCAACCTATCATAATCCTTCCATATCTCAGCATCCAGATAATGCAACCCATCCCGCACCATTGCATCCGCATCCGGCATGTTCTTTTTCTGCATAGCCTCCAGTTTCTTCAGGTGAGCCATTCCTGCGACAATATGTTGTGTGATATACCGGTTTGAAGGATTTCCGTCAAACCACGGGAAGCCGCCGTCACTATTTTGAACTTTTTTCAGTTTATCGAAAGCCCTGTTCAGTTCACCGCTCATACGATTCAGATCAAACAACAATCCGATGCGTTTCTTTCGTTCGGTTTCGTTCTTCGCCTGCACCACCCAGGGCGTTTCTTCCAGCATCACCTGTTTCAGCTCCCGGTTTTTCTCCAGATCAGACGTCAGCGCCGGTGCATTCCAAAGCTCAAAAATCTGTTTGATACGCGGCGTTTTATTAACCACGGTTGTCGCAAGCGTATTCGCATAATAGCGGGAGAAAATCTGCTCGGCGCACTCATACGGATACTCCATAATATAGGGCAATGCCTGTACGGCATACCATGCCGGGGCGGAAGTAAACTCCAGTGTCAGGCTATGATTACGAAGCGTCTTTGATTGACTGCCGGCCAACTTATCAAATGTAAAAGTCTTCTCCTGCCCGGCGCGGACACTGAACGGAAGTGTTTCGGTGACCAACATCGAATTAGTCAGCACAGGCAGCGTTTTTTCTTCACCGTCCGTATGACTTCCGGCTTGCGCTGTCACTTTATATACAACAGCCTGCAAACCGGTTGGTATCGTAAGCTTCCAGCGAAGTCCTGCGCTCTCGCCCGGTTTCACATTGAACGGCAGTGTTTCTTCCGATTGCAGGACATCGTCGACCGGCTTCATCGTCACGGCGTCATACAAGCGCAACAAAGCCTGTCCGTCAAGTGATGATGCGGTCAGGTTATTCACTTTCGCCGTCAGTTCGATCACATCATTTTCACGGAAGAAACGCGGCGGATTAGCGCTTATTGCGACTTGCTTCCGTGTCACCAACTCATTTGAATACGTACCTGTTTTAAAGTCTTTCGTATGTGCAAAGCTCAACAATCTCCAGCGCGTCAATGCTTCCGGCATCGTAAATTCAATCAGCGCTTCCCCGTTTTCATTCGTCCGCAGCTTCGGATAGAAAAACGCCGTTTCATTGAAATTTGTTCGTGTTTCGACCGCAGTCAGGTCGACGGGTGCTCCTGCCTCCCTGATTACTTCGGTAGGAGCTTTTCCCGCGCCTGTCATAACTTTTTCTTCAGGCATTGCAGGCGCTGCCGACGTTGCTTTCGCCCGTCCAAAGGCCACCAATTCCGGTTCATGCAATACATCATCCGCCGTTTCATTTCTTGCAGCGCGTCCCACCATTAACGGAAAAACAGGCGTATTTGCATAAAAGGCATTCCGGTAAGTCGCGTCATACCAGTTCAGATCCGTCAGGAAAACGGTATACTGCGGTGAAGCCGGAGATACATTATTATACATTTTGGCTTGTGATAAACGCTGAAGGGACGACGTATTCCACTGGTACGTATAAGCATTCACATACTGGCCGTACAAACTTGAAAAATCAGACCAGTTATGCGGCTGTATAGCATCCAGCGAAGCATCATAAAGAGAGGCGACTATTTCGGCCGTTTTTTTCCTGTCTTTTTTATCACTAACCGACATAGTCCATACCTCACTCTCGCCGGGCAACAGCTTATCACGGAACGTAGCCAGCTTTACATCCAGCATCTTATTCGTATACGGAACGCTTATCTGCTGAAAACTTTTATATACACGATTATCCTGCACCATCGTTAACTGGAGGCCCAGCCCTCCACGATATTCCTCTTTAACCGGATAAGTAAGCTTAACCGGCGTCGTCCCTGTCTTCACCCATTCCGACTCCACAATCCGGTCATTGTGTATTAACTCACAATACACATACGAATCTTCGCGCCCTCCGGCCACCCAAAACTCCGCCTGATCACCAGGCTCTCCGTCATTCTTCACAACCGTCAGCCATTCATCCATATTGGGAATCATCTCCGGCACATCGCCCGACAAATAAACATACCGTATATCCTCAACCACGACCCCTTTCCTGTTATCAGCCGCAAGACAGATCTTATAATAACCGGATTGCTTCATAGAAGACAAATCAAGCATCTTACATTCCGATGTTTCTATCGTATATTCGGCAACGGTATTTAACTCTTCAAGTTTATCCGGGTTCAGTTCATCGCCGTACGCATCCAGCGGAAAATCCTTTCGGAATATATCTTCCGGGATACTCTGAACATCCGTTTTAACATCCCACACACGTCTTCTCAATATATTTCCGGGAGTTTCCAGTGCAATAATCTTCACTTTCACCGAAGCCGGCGTAAAATCTCCATTCAGATTTGTCGTTTCAACCGTATACTCACCTGATTTTCCGGTCAGCATCTTCTCCGGCAGACTTGTATTGATCAGCAGCGGTTTTTTCCCGGCATTCACCTGTACCGAGGCGCTCCGTGTTTCTCCGTTTACGTCCGTAACATCCGCCGTCACGGTATACGTATAGATCCGGTCGTCACCCACATCATCGGCCAGTGCAATAAATTCAATAGCGAAATCACCCTTTTCATCCGTCTTCACCGTTCCGTAACTTATTTCACGGCTATCGTTCACCGGCGGATACCAGTGGGAGTAATAACGCTCGCGTGTATTCCGAACAACCCTATACCTGACGACGGCATTATCAATCGCATAACCGGCCAGCGCCTTAGCATTTGCCGTCACCTTAACCGGTTTATTCAAAGCCGGATTTCCACCAACCGGATCAAACTTCACTTCGAACGCAGGCCTTTTATACTCTTCCACACGTATCGAAGTCGAGGCATAATACTTACATTCTATGCTCATATTACCATTCAGCAAACCTTGAGGAATCGCAAAACTTCCGTCTATACTGCCAAAATCATTGGATGTAAGGCGCTGTTCGGAAACGACCTGCCGGTTCACATCAAGCAGACAGACATGCACCGTCGTTCCTTTCAGCAGTTCTTTGCCCTGACTGGCTTTCTGATGATAGAGAATCGCCTTAAAATAGACCGTCTGTCCCGGACGATAAATAGAACGATCGGTAAATAAAACCGCACGGTTATAACTCTCCCGACTAATCTCCCGGTTATAACCGCTCCCGAACACCAACAAATGATCATTCTTACAATCGACGCTATAATATTGATTATAGTAATATTCCGAAAGTTTCCTGCTTCGGGCCAGTCCGTTCTCATCACTTGTAAATGTCGCCATTACCTGAGAGGTATCCCAGCTTCTCTTATACGCTTTCACCTTTGCCCCGTGAACCGGTCTACCGCTCTCCCGTTCGGTAACAACAACCGTCATTGCCTGATCAATCATACGATCCTGTGCCGCCAGTGATGATACCTGCAACAACAACGAATGATATACGGAAGACGAATCCGCCGTATTTTCCGAATCCGAAACAATCACCATATAAAAACCTTTCTCGAACGGCCCCATCCCGATTTCCGTCGTATAATACTGATAATCCGTTTGCACCGGAAGCTTCAACTGCTCTTTGAGAGGCTCCACGTCGAGTTTTCGTATAAAATCGGGAAGATCATAATAATTATATGTATAATCAACGGCCTGTTCCTTCGTCAACCTGTATACGGTCTTATACAATGTATCCACATTCCTGTAACCCAATAATGCGAGAAACGGCTTACCGGGAAGCTGTGTTCCTTCGAATCTTACATTCAACTCACGGCACAGGATATTCTCCCGTAAGGCTTCGGCATTACTACTCAGTTGACCTGTATATTCCGTCGTCATACGCTCATACATATTATATGCTTTAGCATATCCGGATTTATTTTCCTGATTCTTATCAAACCGCCACTTCCTCCCCATATCCAGATAAAAACCGCCTGACCGGAGCAATACGGCCGCATTACTCTCATACGGTTTATAGACCTTACTCATCCGGGCAAGCGCCTCTTCATACATCCTCTCATTATCCGCATAGCGCCCTTTATCCTTTAAATAAGCCATACGGCGCAGATCGACGTCCGTCAATGCGGTTACATCCTCATTCGCCTTTCCGAAAAGCGAACCGAAATTCGATCTATCCAGATGAAAGCGCAACAAATCCTGATAAGTCTTCAAAGACAGATACACCGGCGAAAGACGATCTTCCGTCCGAATCGTCAACTTTGAAAACGCCTGTGCTTCCGCAAAATAATTCGGATCATTTGCGACAAACGTCTGTTGCGGGAGTGAATGTACATTATAATCGGACGCATAATAAGCCAGTGCCCTGTTAGCAAGCAGATCATAAAGAGTCGGCTGGTACACCGGATCATAGCCGGCCAGCAGGATATCTTTATAACGGTCAACCGGCTCATTTTGCAGAATACCGGCATCCTGCAACGACAGATCATAATATTTAACAGCTTCCTCAGCCAGACTGCGTGCGTCCCATGTATGAATATCTTCCGGGTTGATCACCGTATTCGTAAGACGGCTAATCGTCCGGGCATTCCGGTTATAAAACTCCTCATACATCTGCCCGATCATCGAATAAACAATAGACCTGGCCGGCTGAGAGATTTTCTCCGCATCCATTTTCAGATCATTAAAGATCTTATTAGCCCCTTCGTCATTTTCTTCCGTAATACCGGTACTGTTCATCCGAAAGATAACAGCTTTTATCAGTTGCTCATCATTCTCTTCGGCAAGTGCAGACTGATAGATCGAATCGACTTTCGGCAACAAAGACTTAGGCAGCCCCTGCCGACGAAGTGAATCTATCGCGGCCCATTCTTCGACATACTTATTCATCTCCTTTTTCACAATTGGTTTGTTGTGCGACACACAAGCGGTAATAAATACCGGTACGATTGCTATTATATAAAAAACCTTCTTCATAATATTCAGAAAAATACTTAGCCACAAATTTAATAAAAGTTTCTGCAATAAATCACATAAATCAAATTATATCTCATTCTATTCTTAAGTGAGATGAAAAGGCGACAACATTCCGTCCCCTTTTTTCCCCATGAAATGTGGGCGGCTCCCGCAAGACGGCGAAGCTGTCTGACCCGCCATTGTAGCGCCCTGCCGGAAAAGCAAAGGGATCGTTCTCGTCTGGCGGTGCACCGTGAGCCTTCCACGGTGCACCGCGAGCCTTCGATGAGCCGTTAAGATTAACGGGCGAAGCAGCGCCTGTACCAGTCATTGCGAACGGAGGCAAGGAGCGAGTTACCGGTGACACAGTACTTGCCTCCGTCACCGGCAAAGGCATATCCTGAAGCAATCCGGATTGCTTCATAAAGTTATGACGATGTTTTTGTTCCGGAAGGGTGGGGGGACTGTCGTCTTATCAGAACATTTTATTCTTCTTTTGAAATACTTTGGGGATGTACTTTAAAAGCATACTTTCCGGAAACAACTTCCAGTTGCCGGTAGCCCTCTTTCCAACCTTTATC
>JAIRKN010000131.1 GCA_031260095.1 Tannerella sp.
TTTATTTTCTTTTGGCAGTGTATTCGATTTGCATTATATTTGCGCACTTGAAAACAAACAGTTTTTACTATGGCGAGTATAGATTTACATGGAATGGGCGTTGCCCTTATCACACCATTCAAAGATGATGAAAGCGTAGACTACGATGCTTTGACGAGAATGATTGATCACTTAACGGAAAATGGTACGGATTATATCGTAGCGCTTGGTACAACGGCCGAAACTCCGGCATTGTCGGAAAGTGAAAAACAGGAAATAACCGGAATTATTGTGGAACGGGTAAACCGCCGCATCCCCGTTGTACTTGGTATCGGAGGCAATTGTACCCGACAGATCGTTTCGCAAATAAAAACGATCAACCTGAACGGAATAGACGCGATCCTGTCGGTCGTTCCGTATTACAATAAACCTTCGCAGGAAGGAATATATCAACATTTTAAAGCAATCGCCGGGGTTTCTCCGCGTCCTGTCGTACTGTATAATGTGCCCGGACGTTGCGGCGCGAATATGACAGCGGAAACGACATTGCGACTGGTACATGAATTTGATAATATCACTGCCATAAAAGAAGCGTCCGGTAATATTGCACAAATAGATGATATAATCAAAAATAAACCATCCGAATTTCAGGTCATCTCCGGCGATGACGGGATCACATTCCCACTGATCGCATTAGGTGCAGCCGGCGTAATATCCGTCATAGGCAACGCTTTTCCGAAAGAATTCAGCCGTATGGTACGGATGGCTCTTCAGGGTGATTATCCGAACGCACGCATCATCCATTCACGCTTTGCCGAATTATTCAAATTGTTATCTGTCGACGGCAATCCGGCCGGCGTAAAAAGTGTGTTGAATATGATGGGATTTATTGAGAACAGACTGCGATTACCGCTTGTCCCGACACGAATCACAACGTTTGAAAAAATCCGTGACGTTCTTCATAAACTAAATATAATACCCCCTGAAAGTAGTGTCTAATCACTTTCAGGGGGCCTCTTTTTATTAACTTATCTGCGGCTTTTCTATTGATTGTCCTTATCTTCGAACTTACTCGAAAGAACTACAATTTTCATAAATTCTTCTTCCTTCCGTATTTTCAATCCGGCAGGATACAATGCATGAGATATTCCTGTTGTATAGTATGTACTGGAAGATAGTGTATAACTGCGATTGACCGGTAAGACCAGTACGCTGAGATCTTTATCCGGAGAGTTCTGTATGTGCGTTCTCAGCAAATTGCTTATATTTCCGAATGAATAGGTGCGCGTAGTGGGATTATAACCATAATAAGTGGCAGATGAAGACGTAAAAGAAGTAGAATATGTACCGCTTATATCATACATGTAAGAAACAAATGAGGTTGTATTATTTTCAATGTTTCCCCTTTCAAAAAAAGTTTTCACCGAGTCCTCCGGCAAAACTAACAAATACGAAGGGGGCGCGTAAGCAAAATCCCATTCGTCGGCCGGGAGATATTTCAGATTAAGCGTGAAGCCATTGATAAAACGATCCTGTATATCCATTTCAGTTGAAATCTTCGTCGTCGGGATCACCAGTTTTGTACAAATGCCGGCCGGAGCCTTTATATAAGTATGGGTCGGATTTTCTTCCAGCAAGTGATCCATATTGCTGTTTTTGAAACGGTTTATCTGAACAACATCTTTTGCACTTCCGAGTTCCTCATATCGGAGTGCCAATGAATCCTGCCCAAGTGTATCCTGCCTCATGACACTGTAGTATATTCGCAGAATCAAGTTCTCTCCCTGCGAAAAGATAAGGTTTCCACTGCCAAATGTATTCGTAATATATACTCCGGGAAAGAAAGCATTGAAATTGTTTTGCGAAGCAAATGTAGAAGGGTTATTGATTGTTTCATCGTAGAACTTTTGTCCCAACCAGGCCGGTAATTTGATCCTTATATTCGGAGTGTAAATGTAATATCCATACGAATCGGTTAAAGCGCGTACGGAATCTGTAATGCTCATATCGTAAGGCGTATAAATAGTCCTGCCCAGGAGATTATTCATATCACAATACTTCTCAGGATCGTCATTTGTATAAAAATTCCGGCCTAACGAAGTTTCCACCGGATAGACCGATACCTGCATAGGCAAAACCGTATCGCCATAGGCAGAAATTTTACCATAACTGTCATTCGGATACATGATAAATAACTCCACAGAATCAATCTTGCCTTCATGCGGAGTTTCGGTAAATTCAAATCCTTCTTCACAATAAAACTGACACATAAAATCGGACTTGATCGTTCCGTAAAGAGGATCGTACATTTCTCCCAATATACACTGCGTTGTTTTGGCAAAAATGGAATCGAGCTTTACGGTTGAAGCCGTCATCACAAAAGTATCCGTGTAAACGGTGATCCGATCGCCCGGAGGCTGTATGGAAATACCGACCGAAGTCAGATTATCATCACAAGAGCCAAGTACAAAGCCGGTCAAAAGGCAGCAAGCGGCAATAAGTTTCTCTAAACTTGTCTTCATCGTTCTTTAGTTTATTTGGATTTGAGTATCTGATCATAAAATTCGTTATACGTGTCAATATAGGAATCTCCCGCCTGATACGGCAGAAACGGCGTTTCTTCTTTCTCTATAAAATCCGCCACCTTTTTATTCATTCTGGCGCTTCCCTGAATAACACCGTCCGAATAACGTATAGCAAGACTTGACAAGGCAGCAAAATCCGTAGCTGTTTTGATCAACTGCAAGTCTTTATCCGTTATGCCATCCATCTTCATTTTTCCCGCAAGAGATTTATTCAGCGATCTCTTAAAAGAGTCTGCGTAGACGGAATATACAATTTTTGTCCCTGCATAACTGGGGTCATCCGCATACATTTTTTTCAGATAGATAGGCGCCAGCGCTGATAACCAGCCATGACAATGTACCAAATCCGGTATCCAACGCAGCTTTTTTACAGTTTCGAGTACGCCGCGCACATAAAAAATAGCGCGCTCGTCATTGTCATCAAATTCTCTACCGTCTTCGTCCCTTATTGTATGTTTACGATGAAAGAAATCTTCATTATCAATGAAATATACCTGCATACGGGCAGACTGAATAGAAGCTACTTTTATAATGAGCGGATGATCCGTATCATCAATAATCAGATTCATACCTGAAAGACGTATCACCTCGTGCAATTGGTTCCTTCGCTCATTGATATTCCCGTACCGCGGCATGAATGTCCGTATCTCACGTCCTCTTTCCTGTATGCCTTGCGGTAAATTTCTACATATTTTGGAAATTTCCGTCTCCGGTAAATACGGGGTTATTTCCTGAGTAATAAATAAGATTCGCTTTGCGCCCATGCTTTATTATTTAAAAAACCGGCACAAAGATAGTAAAAAAAAACGGAAAAAAAAGCAAGCGAAATGACAATGATTATTCAAGACGTTTAGAATTAGCATATTTTATCAGTCAAATATTCCTTTATTTTCTATTTATTTCGTTGCTTTGCAGTCTGATTTCATGCCTTTTTTTTCGGGTTAATATGGCAACTAATTGAATAATAACAGTAAAATGGAAATTATACAGACGATTGATCAATTGAAATCATTTCTTTCCGAAGAACGTAAACAGGGAAAAACGATCGGGTTTGTTCCTACTATGGGCGCTCTGCATAACGGACATCTGAGTCTTGTCAGGCAATGCAGGAAAGAAAATGATGTATGTGTAGTCAGTATTTTTGTGAATCCTACACAGTTTAACGACAGAAATGACCTCAAAACATATCCGCGCACACTTGAAAAAGACTGTGAAATGCTGAAACCTCCCGGTTGTGATTATATTTTTGCGCCATCCGAAGAAGAAATGTATCCGGAACCGGATACACGTGTTTTTAACCTCGGACCGGTGGCAGAAGTAATGGAAGGCCAAAAACGTCCCGGACACTTTAACGGTGTGGCACAAATTGTAAGTAAGTTATTCGACGTTGTCGCGCCGGACAATGCCTATTTTGGGGAAAAAGACTTCCAGCAGATCGCCGTCATACGTGAAATGGTCAGACAACTCCATCTGCCGGTTAATATTATCGCATGTCCCATTGTTCGCGAAAAGGACGGGCTTGCCATGAGTAGCCGCAATACCCGCCTGACCACCGAACAACGAGAAATTGCACCTGCTATTGCCCGTACTTTAAAAGAAAGTTGTACCTTTGCGGCAGTGAAAAGCGTAAAAGAGATAAAAGACTGGGTTATAAATACCCTGAACCGGATACCTCCCTTGCGCGTTGAATACTTCGAGATGATTGACGGCCATACATTACAGCCGATTGAAAACTGGAACGATACAAAAGAGCCTGTCGGCTGTATAACCGTATTCTGCGGCGACGTCAGACTGATTGATAACATAAAATATGAGCATCTAAAATGACGATTGAAGTTTTGAAATCAAAAATTCACCGGGTAACGGTAA
This sequence comes from Tannerella sp., assembly GCA_031260095.1. Classification (GTDB taxonomy): domain Bacteria; phylum Bacteroidota; class Bacteroidia; order Bacteroidales; family Tannerellaceae; genus Tannerella. The sequence continues at coordinate 4,434 of JAIRKN010000131.1, forward strand.
CGGAAGCAAATCTCAATTATATCGGTAGTATTACGATTGATGAAGATCTCATGGACGCCGCCAATCTGATTGAATTTGAAAAAGTACACGTGCTGGACAACCATAACGGCGAACGCTTCGTTACATATATAATAAAAGGCGAACGCGGATCCGGCGTTATATGCCTTAACGGAGCAGCAGCGCGAAAGGTGCAGCCGGGCGATATTGTCATCATCGTATCATACGCGCAAATGGATTTTGAAGAAGCAAAAAAATTCAAACCTGCAATTGTTTTCCCCGATACGGCAACTAATAAATTAGTATAGACAGTATATCGAATAACAGATAATTTTTATAAAGAAGGTGTGTCAAAAGCCTGAAATTGTCGTCATGACGAAAAACTGACTTTTGACACACCTCCTTTATTTTGTAATATCATTTATGCAACAACAAATAAAAACATACACAAACAAACATATCTGGAATGTAAGCTTTCCGATTATCATCGGTTTGCTTGCCCAAAATATTATAAATGTAACGGATACAGCTTTCCTCGGACGTGTCGGAGAAGTGGAATTAGGCGCTTCCGCCATGGGGGGACTGTTTTATATTTGCCTGTTCACCATTTTCTTTGGTTTCAGTACGGGTGCACAGATTATTATCGGGCGCAGAAACGGGGAGAAAAATTACGAGGCAATCGGCCCTGTCATGGTGCAGGGGATATTCTTCCTAATGGTTCTGGCAATGATCCTGTTCGGAGTATATTACTTTTTTGCAGGTAACATCATGCGGGTCATGATATCATCGGAAGTGATATGGGAAGCGACTATGACTTTCCTGAAATGGCGCATTATCGGTTTCTTTTTTGATGTTTTTAATGTGATGTTCCGTGCATTCTATATAGGAATTACAAAAACTAAAATACTCACCCTCAATGCTATCGTGATGGCCCTTACAAACGTGGGGCTTGACTATGCACTGATATTCGGAAAGTTCGGATTCCCCGAAATGGGACTTGAAGGCGCTGCCATCGCATCCGTAATGGCCGAATTTGCATCTACGCTATTTTATGTGATCTATACATTTTTTACTATAAACCATAAAAAGTACAGATTCGCCAATTTAAAGTCTATTGATTTTAAACTCCTCAGGCAGGTTCTTGAAATTTCTATCTATACGATGTTTCAGTATTTCATTTCCATGGGTACTTTTTTCCTGTTTTTTGTGTCGATAGAACGACAAGGGCAACATACGCTTGCTATTGCCAATATCGTACGAAGTATCTATATTGTCATGTTTATTCCGCTTAATGCACTTTCAGCAACAGCCAACACACTCGTCAGCAATATCATCGGCGAAGGAAAAGCCGGCGAAGTGCCTCCACTCATACGCCGTATTTCACGGATCTCCTTCCTGATCATGTTTGCATGTGTAATACTGCTTTGTATCTTTCCGAAAGCCGTATTATCCGTATATACGAATGACGTTTCCCTTATAAACGAATCCGTACCGTCCATTTATGTCATATCCGTCGCGCTGATCATAAGTTCTATTGCAGGTGTATTTTTCAATAGCGTTTCCGGCACAGGCAACACCAGATCAGCCCTGATCATTGATATAGTGGTTCTGATAATATATACCATCTATATTTACCTGACCGGTATGTATTTCAAACTTCCGGTACATATCTGTTTCAGCGCCGAAATTATTTATTTTATAGGTCTCTTTATCGGAAGCGCCGTTTACCTGCGTTTTGCCGATTGGCAAAAGAAAAAGATTTAATTATCCGCAAACAGGGATCGCCTTCGAAAGGAAGCAATGGAAAAATTAAACTTGTTTTCTTTTGCCGTTACGTTCGATTTACATTATATTTGCCCCCTGATATTAACTATAAAACAATATATACCTATGACAAACGATGCTTATTTACAGATATTATCACATTTTGATCTGGATGAAAACGCCGTGGAGGCAACACCATTCGGAAACGGACATATAAATGATACGCTAAAAGTGACCACTTCTTCCGGAAAGGGGAAATATATCCTTCAACGTATCAATCACCATATTTTTACCAATGTGGATATGTTGCAGAATAATATACACATTGTAACGTCGCATATACGAAAAAAACTGGAAGAACGTAACGAAACGGAGATAGACCGAAAAACGCTGACATTTCTCCCGACGAAAGACGGCAAACTGTACTATCATGACGGTGAAAGTTACTGGCGTGTATGCCTGATGATCCCGGATAGTAAAAGCCTGGAAGAAGTAAACCCGGAATTATCCTATGAAGCAGGGAAAGCTTTCGGCGATTTCCAGTCCATGCTTGCGGATCTCCCGGAAGGCGCTTTGGGCGAAACTATCCCGGATTTCCATAATATGGAATTTCGTTTACAACAATTTTACGACGCTTTGGCAACAAATGCGGCAGGACGCTTAGAGAAAGTGAAAGATCTCGTTGAAGAGATCGAAAAACGCGCCAAAGCAATGTGTATACAGGAAGAATTATACCGGGAAGGCAAGCTTAAGAAACGTATCAACCATTGTGACACAAAAGTAAATAACATCTTGTTTGACAATAACAGTGGCAAGGTATTGTGTGTGATAGACCTGGATACGGTCATGCCCGGCTATGTGCTTTCCGATATCGGTGATTTTATTCGTACAGGCGCTAATACCGGAGCGGAAGATGATCCGAACCCGGATCATGTAAATGTTAATATGGATATATTCAAAGCTTATACGCGCGGCTATATGGAAACGGCAAAATCATTCCTGTCTCCATTGGAAATCAGCCTGCTTCCTTATGGCGGGCGATTACTTACCTATATGCAGACCGTACGCTTCCTTACCGACTATATTAATGGCGACACCTACTATAAAATACATCATCCCGAACATAATCTGCAACGCACTCAGGCGCAGTTCAAACTATTGCAAAGCCTCGAAGATCATGCAAAAGAAATGGATGATTTTATGAAAACATGGCTGTAGCCGGAAAAATTATTTTTACAATTCCTCTTCAATCTTATACCGGTTACGATTAGGAGCGTTCCGTGTGATTAACTCGCCGATAAAACCGGCAAGGAATAACTGCGTGCCGATAATCATGGCAGTAAGTGAAATATAGAAATAGGGTGAATTAGTAACTAAAGGACGTAAGTCCCCGTCAATGATAGACATCAGTTTGGCCACAAGCACAACAATAAGAGCAATAAACCCGATAAAAAACATAATACTGCCCAGAAAACCAAATATGTGCATTGGCTTCTTTCCAAACCTCGAAGTAAACCAAAGAGTAATCAAATCCAAATAACCATTAAAGAAACGACTTAATCCGAATTTTGTTTTTCCGTATTTACGGGCCTGATGATGAACCACCTTTTCCCCTATCTTATGAAATCCGGCAATCTTCGCCAGATAAGGAATATACCGGTGCATATCATTATACACTTCAATATTCTTCACTACCTCTTTATTATACGATTTAAGCCCACAGTTAAAATCATGCAACCGGACTCCCGAAAATTTACGGGCAGTAGCATTAAACAATTTAGAAGGCAGATTTTTTGTCAGTTTATTATCGTAACGTTTTCTCTTCCATCCGGAAACAAGGTCATAACCGTCTTCTTTTATCATACGGTAGAGCGCCGGTATCTCATCCGGACTGTCCTGCAGATCGGCGTCCATCGTTATAACGACGTCACCCTGCACACGCTGAAACCCGCAATGAAGCGCCGGTGATTTTCCATAATTCCGGCGAAATTTAATTCCCCTTACTTCCGGCGCCTTAGCGCTTAACGACTTGATAATATCCCATGATACATCCGTACTTCCGTCACTGACAAAAATAATCTCATACGAAAATTTATTTTCGTCCATCACACGTTTTATCCAATCATATAATTCGGGAAGCGATTCCGCTTCGTTATACAGTGGTACTACAACTGATATATCCATCCACTTATGTA